>NZ_JAKSYK010000224.1:0-155068 GCF_022829425.1 Methylobacterium sp. J-072
GGCCCTGGCCTATGGCCGGCCGGTGGTGGCCTGCGCCGAGGATGCGAGCGCCCGGGCCTTCGTGGGCGTCCCGGGAGCGGGGCCGCTGGCGCAGGCGGCGACCGGTCCGGCGCTCGCCGACGCCCTGCGCCCGCTCCTGCGCGATCCCGCCCTGCGCTCCGCTTACCGGGCCCGGGCCCTGGAGGCCGCGGGCCGGTTCGACCGGGCGAGCCTGGGACGGGAGACCCTCGACCTCTACCGCCGGGCGATCGCTCAGGGGCGGTAGGGCTGCAGCAGCGCGTCCCGCTCCTCGGGCCGCCCTCGCCCCGGATCCAGCGCCTCGTAGCGTTGCGAGCGCGCCCGGACATGGGTTCCGGTGAGCGCGTGGTCGATCGCCCCGTGGAGCGCGATGAAGCTCTGCGGCCAGCCGCCGGGCAGCACCGGCCGCTCGTGCACCCGGCCGTCATAGCGGATGGCCGTGCGGTTCAGCCGGTACTGCACGTCGGGGTAGACATCCGACAGGAGGCCATCGACGCGGTTGCGCCGGGGAAGCCCGACCGAGACGACGTCTCCGGCCTCGGCGAGCGCCGCGAGTGCGGGGAGATGCGCGCCGGTCGCGGGATCGAGGGCCTCGTCGGCGTCGAGTTGCAGCATCCAGGCGGTGCGGGCGAGATCCTGCAGCGCGTTGCGCTGGGCGGCGAAATCGCCCGCCAGCGGCCGGGCCGCCACCCGCACGGCGCCGGGGGCAAAGCTCGGCACCGGCACGGCCCGGGCCGGGGCCGCGGGGCCGTCGAGCAGGATCGCGACATCCGCGGTCCAGGCGGCCTGCGCCGGCAGGGCCGCCAGCACGGAATCCCGCTCGGCCGCGCGGCAGATCACGCCGAGCGAGACCGGGCGCTGTTCCGCGCCGTCGAGATCGTACAGGACGCCTTGTGCGGCGCGCAGGCTATGAGGTTGCAGCAGGGCGGCGCGGTCCGCCGGGCCGAGGGGGCGGATCCCGCGGCCGAGCCGGGTCGCGGCGCTGCGCAGGGTGTAGAGGTCGAGGCCGTAGCCCGCATCCGGGTCGGGGATGAAGACGGGCGCAGCCAGGCGCCCAGCGAGATCCCGCCAGCATCTTTCTGGGTCCGCATCCGGCTCGATCAGGACGCCGCAGGAGCCGCAGGCGATCGGGAACAGGCGTCGGCGCCCGCCCGGGAAGTCTAGCGGCCGGGCGCTCGGGGCCAGCATGGCGGCCGCGCAGATGAAGCACCGGCGCACGCGCATCACCCCGGCTTCCGGTTTGTCGCGGTGCCCTGGTGGCACGGAGCCAGCGCCATACCTCGGCTGTTCCTCACGCCCCCGCCGCCCATGTCCTTCGCCATCGATCCCCTCCGCGCGGAGCGCGCAGACCCGCACGCGTCCCTCGCCATCGTCGGCAACGCGCCCGGGATCGGCCCGGCGGCGCGCGCCATCGACGCGGCCACGCATGTGGTGCGCTTCAACAACGCCTCCGGTTTCGGCGGGCCCACCGGCTCGCGCGTCACACATCTCGCCCTGGTCAATCGCGGCGGGCAGATGCGCGAATGGCTGGCCGACCCAGCGTTCCTGGACCGCCCGGTCATCCGGCAGGCCGAGGCGTTCATCCTGCCGTTCCCAATGCTGCCCGCAGAGGCGAACGAACCCGAGCCGATCTGCTGGACCCGCGAGGCTTTGGCGCTGCTGCGCCCCCTCGGCAAGCCGATCCATCTCCTGCCCGAGACCCTGCACCTTGAGGCGAGGCGCCGGCTCGCGCCCAAGACGAACGAGTGCCCGAACCCGAGTACCGGCTTCCTGGTGAGCCTCGCGCTGCTGCGCGACCGCCCGGCGGATTCCGGCCCGGCCGACATCCACGGCTTCGGCTTCGCCGGCTGGCCCGGTCATCCCTGGGCGGCCGAGCGGGCCTGGTTCGCCGAGGCCGAAGCGGCCGGGCGCCTGCGCCTGCATCCGCCCGACGCGACGGACGCGCCATGACCACGCTGATCACCGTCCTGAAGAGCGGCGGTCGCTACGACGCGACCTGGGTCGAGCGCCTCGCTCGCGGCGTGCGCCGCCACGCGCCGGCCTTCGACCGGATCCTCTGCCTGACCGACCTGCCGCTGGCTGTGACTGGGGTCGAACGAGTGCCGCTGCGGCATGATTGGCCCGCCTGGTGGGCGAAGATGGAGTCGTTCCGCCCCGGCCTCACCGACGGCACGACTCTCCTGTGCGATCTCGACACCGTCCTCACCGGCCCGGCCGACGCCCTGGCCCGGCCGGGCCTTGCCGCCATGGAGGATTATTTCCACCGTGGACGGCTCTCCAGCGCCCTCATGCGCTGGAACGGGGACGAACTCGCCGGCCTCTACGCGACGTTCGCGGCCGAGCCCGCGCGCTGGATGAGGCCGGGATCCTGCGGCCCCGTGCCGAACGCCGTGCACGGCGATCAGGTCGTCATCGACCATCTGCTCAGCCGGGACGGCCCGTCTCCAGACTTTATCCAGCAGATCCATCCAGGCCTGCTCGATTTCTACGATCCCCGACGCTCTGAGCACGGCCCGGTGGTGATCTTCATCGGCGCCGCGAAGCCAGATACGGCCACCGGCCCCGTCCACGCGGCATGGGCCGGAACCTGAACCGTCCGCGAGTTACCCCGTTCGGCTGGATCTCACCGCTTGTTTAAGCTTTGCCGGGAGGAATGGGAGGCAGCACCGAGATCGGCAATTCTTCCGCACACCGTCCCGGCGGCCCTCCTTTCGGACGTTGGATTGGGGCAAATCCTCCCAGGTGCAGACAATTTTGCGCCGTCCATTCGCATGGCAAGGCCTCGTCCAAAGCATCCGTTTTCGACCGCATTTCGCTTGAAAGCCGCCCGTCCGTGTTCGGCCAGCTTCGGGCGGCCGTTCTGCGCCCGTTTCGTACATTCAACGGTTCAAGGGCGTATCTCGAAAACAAATATTCATACGTTGTAGTGAGCCATTTGCTTTAAGATCTTGAATAGGCCGCCGTCGCCTGCTGGGCCAATGATCCGAAAACCCTTGATCATGCGCTTATCGTTGTCGTCATTCCCCGCCGCCATCCGGCAGGTCGAGGTTACGGCCGCCGAGCACATAATCGAGCGCTTCGACCCGTACCCGGCTCGGATGGGTCAGATGTAGGCCGAGGCGAGGGCCGGCGAGCCTTCGAGGGCGTGGGCGAGCACTTCCAGTCCGTGCGTGATCTGCTGCCGGGTGGAGGGGCCGCCAAGACAGAGACGGACCGCCTCCGGCGGCGTGCCCGCGACGCAAAAAGGGTCGCTGGCGATGACGCCGAGCCCGGCCGATCGACCTTGGCTGGCGAAGGCCGAGCGCGTCCAGCCCTCCGGCAGCGTGATCCAGACGTGGAAGGCGTGCGGATCGGCGGTGTAGGTGCCGGCGGGCAGCATCGCGGTTGCGATGCGCTGGCGCGCGGCCGATTCCTCGCGAACGAACTGCACGATGGCCTCCGCCGTGCCGTCCATGATCCACCGCGTCGCCAGGGCCGTGGAGATCGGCGAGGCCATGACGGTTGCAGCCCGGAGTGCGCCTCCGAGCGGCAGGGCGGAACGGGCGCTCGGGGCGACCAGGAAGGCGAGCCGAAGTCCGGCGCCCAGGCACTTGGCGAGGCCTGCCACGTAGTAGGTGATCTCCGGCGCGAGTTCCGCAAAACTCGGCGGCGGAGTCGGGCAGATGCGAGCGTAGGCGTCGTCCTCGATGATGGTGACGGCGTATCGCCGTGCTACTGCGATAACGGCCTCGCGCCGCGTCCTGGGCAGGGTCGCGGTGGTGGGGTTCTGCAGCAACGGATTCAGGTAGATGGCCTTCGGGGCCACTTTGGTGCAGGCGGCGGCGAAGGCATCAGGGTCGACCCCGTATCGGTCCATGGGCAGATCGACGAGGCGCAGGCGCAAATGCGCCGCGAGCGCGCGGATGCCGGGATAGGTGATCCGCTCGGCGCAGATCGTGTCGCCCGGCCGGGCCACCTGCCCCAGGATGCCGAACAGGGCGCTGTGCGCCCCTGGGCAGATCAGCAGACGCTCGCGGGACGTGACGACCCCGCGGCCTTTCAGCCAGCGCAGAGCCGCCTCCTTGTCCTCCTCGGTCCCGCCGAAGCCCTGGTAGCGCAGCAGGTTGGTGAGATTGCCGGACAGGTCCGCGAACGCGGCTTGCATGCGCGCCTTCAGGGCCGGCGCGTCGGGCTCGGGGGGCAGGTTCATGGTGAAGTCGACCGGACCGATCCGACGCGCTGCCACGGCAGCGGTCGAATGGGGGGGGCGCGCCGGATCGACCACGAAGGTCCCCTGGCCGACGCGTCCCTCGATCAGTCCACGCTTATGGGCCTCGACGTAGCCGCGTGAAACCGTCGTGAAGTTCAGATCGAGCGCCTCGGCGAGGGCGCGCTGGGTCGGCAGGCGCGTCCCCGCCGTCAGGCGCCCCGTCCGGATGTCGTCGGCCAACGCCTCCGCAATGGCGAGGTAATGCGGCTTGCCCCACCGCTTCAGATCCGGCGTCCAGGCCCCGGTCCCTCCCCGCTGCGTGTTCGGTCGTTCGTCTCGCTCGGGCGAAGTCATGCGTGGCGGCCCAGATCATGATGCGATCAATGCTTGATTGTATGGCTTGCAATAGCCGTACCGCGATCACGCTCCGAATGACCAGTCTCCGGCATCCATACAATGCCGACAATCTTCGGTCCGTAAATGGGCATCCGTTGGCAATTGTGTACTCATATCGCGCCCGATAAATAGGCGCTGGGCGCGACGCCGATATGCCCGAGCCAGCCATATTGATCGCATTATTGTATGAATGTAGCTCCGACACCTTGTATGGCCGATTGATCGAAGTCCTCTGGCACACCGCTTGCCATGAATGGTTTACGGCCGCTCGAAGTTCAGTCTTCCGCGGTCCAATCCTTCGAGGAGAGAGATCAATGCCTGCTGTGAACCGCGAGCCTCACAAGAAGGGCGACTTCCTGGTCGATTACGAGGAGAAGGTCTTCGAGGACGTCAAGGCCGAGCGGGGCCAGAAGGCGTTGGTCACCTTCCATACCGTCGCGTTCGAGGGCTCCATCGGCCTCGTCAACCTGCTCCAGGCCACGCGCCTGCAGCGCAAGGGCTTCGAGACCTCCATCCTTCTCTACGGCCCGGGCATCACGCTGGGCGTCCAGCGCGGCTTCCCACGGCTCGGCGACGAGGCCTTTCCGGGGCACCTCAACTTCAACAACCAGCTTGAGAAGTTCATGGCCGAGGGAGGCAAGGTCTACGCCTGCCGGTTCTCGACCCAGGCCCTCTACGGCCACGGCGAAGCCGCCTTCATCGAGGGCATCCGCATGATCAACCCTCTCGACGTCCTCGACTGCATCCTCCTGCACAAGCGCGACAACGCGGTGATCATCGACACCTGGACCGTCTGACCGGCCTTTGGCCTCCAGTCCGGGACGTCGCATCCGGCGGCCGCGCACGACGTGGCCGCCGTTCACAGCCGGAGGATGTTCCATGTCAGACAGCCGGATCGTGCGGGCCGCCGCCGTCCAGATCGCGCCGGATCTCGACCGGCCGGAGGGCACCCTGGAACGGGTGCTCAATGCCATCGACGAGGCTGCCGCCAAGGGCGCGCGCTTCATGGTCTTTCCCGAGACCTTCGTCCCCTACTACCCCTACTTTTCCTTCGTGCTGCCGCCGGCGATGCAGGGCGCCGAGCACCTGCGCCTCTACGAGCGGGCCGTGACGGTGCCGGGCCCCATGACCCAGGCGGTCTCCGCCGCCGCACGCCGGCACGGGGCGGTCATCGTGCTCGGGGTCAACGAGCGCGATCACGGCTCGCTCTACAACGCGCAGCTGGTCTTCGACGCCGACGGGAGCCTCAAGCTCAAGCGCCGCAAGATCACGCCGACCTATCATGAGCGCATGATCTGGGGTCAGGGCGACGGCGCCGGCCTCACCGTGGTCGACACGGCGGTGGGGCGCGTCGGCGCGCTGGCCTGCTGGGAGCACTACAACCCGCTCGCCCGCTACGCCCTGATGGCGCGCCACGAGGAGATCCACGCGGCGCAGTTCCCGGGCTCGCTCGTGGGCCAGATCTTCGCCGACCAGATGGAGGTGACGATCCGCCACCACGCTCTGGAGGCGGCCTGCTTCGTGGTCAACGCCACGGGCTGGCTCACCGAAGAGCAGGTGGCACAGGTCTGCCCGGACGAGGGCCTGCGCGGCGCCTGCCGCGGCGGCAACTGCACCGCCATCGTCTCGCCCGAAGGCAAGCATCTCGCGGAGCCGCTGGGCGCCGGCGAGGGCATCCTGATCGCCGACATGGACCTGGCGCTGGTGACCAAGCGCAAGCGGATGATGGACTCGGTCGGCCACTACGCCCGGCCCGAACTCCTCAGCCTGCTCCACGACGACCGCCCGGCCTCGTTCGTGCACCAGCCGATCCATTCCCAGACCGATTCCCGGAGCCTCGACCATGAGCAGCAGCCCGCTTCCGACGAGCCTTCCCGCGTTCCCGCCGGTCGTGGCGGGCCTGGTCGGGATGCCGACGGAGCGCCTGATCAACGCGTTGCAGTCCTACGGCGTTAGGCTCGCCGACAGCCGCGCCGGGGCGCCGAGCCGCCGCGGCGGGGCCGGTCCGTCGGACCACAAGGCCATGACCATCGCGGGCCGGACCGTGATGGTACCGGTCCACACCGAGGCCGCCTTCGAGTCGCCCTTCCTGGTCCGCCGCCCGGATGCCAACGGGGTCTCGGTGATCGAGCGTGACGGCGTGGTGATCGGGCAGGCGACCTTCCCGGGCAAGCCGCGCTTCTACGCGCTCTCGACCTTCGACGGCGTCCCTTACGCGAAGATCGCCGTTCTGCACGGGCGGGACGTGCTCGCCACCACCGTGCTCCAGACCTGTATCCGCTACGCAAGCCGCACGAAGACCTGCCAGTTCTGCTCGATCGGCCAATCGCTCGCCGCCGGTCGCACCGTCGCGCACAAGACGCCCGAACAGCTCGCCGAAGTCGCCCGCGCCGCCGTGCTCCTCGACGGCGTGAAGCACATGGTCATGACGACCGGCACGCCGAACGCGACCGACCGGGGCGCCGCCGTGCTCTGCGAGAGCGCCTTTGCCGTCAAGGCCGCGGTCGACCTGCCGATCCAGGCGCAGTGCGAGCCGCCGGATGACGACCGCTGGTTCGAGCGGATGAAAGCGTCGGGCATCGATGCCCTCGGCATGCATCTGGAGGCCGTCACGCCCGAGGTCCGGGCCCGGATCATGCCCGGCAAGGCGAGCGTGCCGCTCGAGCGGTACTATGCGGCCTTCGCGGCCGCCGTTCCCGTCTTCGGGCGGGGTCAGGTCTCGACCTACATCCTGGCGGGGCTGGGGGACGCCCCGGAGGCGATCCTGGAGATGGCCGAGCGCCTGATCGGGATGGGCGTCTACCCGTTCGTGGTGCCGTTCGTGCCGATCTCGGGCACCCCGCTGGAGAGCCACCCGGCACCCGGCCCCGATGTCATGCACGGCATCCTCAAACCCCTCGCGGACATGCTGGTCGGCGCGGATCTTCGCTCGACCGACATCAAGGCCGGATGCGGGCGCTGCGGCGCCTGCTCGGCGCTCTCCACCTACGAGCGCGCGGGGGCGGTCTCATGATGTTCGAGCCCGTGCCGCCCTACTGGCCAAGCCACTTCCGCATCAAGTTCGCCACGCGTTCATGGGAGCGGAACGCCTGCGCGGCCCTGCGCCGGCAGGTCTTCTGCGCGGAGCAGCGCATCTTCACCGAAGACGACCGGGACGCCGTCGACGCGCACGCGATCCCGATCTGTGCCCTCTCGACGCTCGGCGGCGATGCCGACGCCGTCGTCGGCACCGTGCGCATCCACGAAGCGTCGGAGCGTGCCGGCACGTGGTGGGGCTCGCGCTTGGCCGTCGCCGGAGCGTTTCGCGGCACCGCCGCCCTGGGCGCCGGGCTCATCCAGGTCGCGGTTTCCTCGGCCCATGCCCGGGGCTGCACGCGGTTCCTGGCCCATGTGCAGGATCGGAACGTCCCGTTGTTTCAGGCCCTCCACTGGACGAGCCTCGACGCGATCGAGCTGCACGGGCGGCCGCATCACCTGATGCAAGCAGACCTCGCGGCCTACCCGCCGATGCACGACCCCGAGCACGGGCTCGTCACGTTCCGCAGGGCCGCGTGATGAATGCGGGCTTCGACCTCCAGTCCCTGGCCAGCCAGATCCGTGACGCGCGCGGCGTCGCTCACAAGCGCGACATCGATGCCGTGGTCGAGCGGCTGGGACTGAACAGCCGGCACGCCGCGGTGCCGGTCGGTGACGATTGTGCCGCCCTACCGGATGGCGACGACCACCTGCTGTTTGCCATCGAGGGCTTCCTCGACAGCTTCGTCTCGGCCGATCCTTACTTCGCTGGCTATTGCGGCATCATGGTCAACCTCAGCGACATCGCCGCGATGGGTGGGCGCCCGCTCGCGGTGGTCGACGCGCTGTGGAGCCGGGATGCGGCAGCTGCGGACCCGATCCTGGCTGGTTTGTCCGACGCGGCGGCCCTCTACGGCGTCCCGATCGTCGGCGGTCACACCAATACGCGCGCGCAAGCCGGCAACCTCGCGGTCGCCGTGCTCGGCCGGGCCGGCCCGCGCCTGCTCACGAGCTTCGACGCGGCGCCCGGCGATGACCTCGTCGCGGCGATCGACCTGCGCGGACGCTTCCGCGACCCATACCCGTACTGGGACGCCTCGACCGGCAGGGCGGGTGAGCGTCTGCGCGGTGATCTCGCGTTGCTGCCGGCCCTCGCCGACGACGGGCTCTGCCGGGCGGCCAAGGATATCAGCATGGCAGGTGTCGTCGGCACCGCACTGATGTTGCTGGAATGCTCGAACGTCGGCGGTGTCATAGACCTCGACGCGATCCCGCGGCCGACCGATGTGCCGCTCGCCCGTTGGCTGACCGCCTTCCCGAGCTTCGGCTACCTTCTGAGCGTGCGCCCGGACTGCACGCCCGCCGTCCGCGCGCGGTTCGCCGAACGGGACATTGCCGTCGCCACCGTGGGTCAGCTCGATGCAAGCCGGGTCGCCCGGGTGCGCGATGCCTCCGGCGAAGAGGCCGTGGTCTGGGACTTCAAGGTCAGCCCGCTGATCGGCTGTGGCCAGGATGGCATGGGTGCCGTCCGATGACGGCCCTGCGCATCGCCGTCCTGACCCACTCCACCAATCCACGGGGCGGCGTCGCGCATTGCCTCGCCCTGGCCGAGGCCCTGTGCGCGCTCGGGCATGAGGCGGTGGTCCACGCGCCGGATCCGTCCGGGCGCGGCTTCTTTCGCGCGGCTGCCTGCCCGACGGTCTCGGTGGCCGCAAAGCCGGTGGCCGGCGCGACGGTCGACCGCGTGCGGGCGCGCATCGCCGATTACCTGCGCCACTTCGCGTCGCCCGCCGCCTGTGACTTCGACGTCTTTCACGCCCATTGCGGCATCGGCGGCAATGCGCTCGCGACCCTCAAGCACCGCCGCTTGATCCCCGGCTTCGTGCGCACGGTCCACCACGTCGACAGCTTCTCCGACCCGGTGCTCGCGGACTGGCAGGATCGCTCCATTCGTGAGGCCACGCGCCTGCTCTGTGTCAGCCGCACCTGGGCCGACCGGCTCGCGGACGATCGCGGTACGGAGATCGGCGTCGTGGGGAACGGCGTGGACCTGGCGGCTTATCGAGAGGCGCCGACCGAAGCCGACGCGATCGTGCAGGAGCGCTGCGGCCTCGGTGTCGGGCCGGTCGTCCTGAGCGTCGGCGGCTTCGAGGCGCGTAAGAACACGGCCGGGATCATCGACGCTTTCGCGCTCCTGCGTCGACGCCACCCCCAGGCGCAGCTCGTGGTTGTCGGCGGCGCATCACTCCTCGACCACGCCGCCTACGGCGTCCGCTGCCGCGCCGCGCTGAGCGCGCACGGGCTTGTGGTCGGGCGCGGCGAGGCCGTGATCGAGACCGGACCCGTCTCGCAGGAGGAGATGCCGGCCTTCTATCGCAGAGCGGACGTTCTCGCCTTTCCATCCTGGACGGAGGGCTTCGGGCTCTGCGTGCTGGAGGCGATGGCCTGCGGCACCCCGGCGATCGTCTCGCGCCGGCCGCCCTTCACCGAGTACCTCCGGAGCGACGACGCCCTCTTCGTCGATCCCGGCGATCCCCGGGACATCGCCGACGCCATGACGGCCGCCCTGGCACCGATGACGCGCGCGCGGCTGCGCGCTGCCGGTTCGACCCGGGCCGCCGCGCATTCCTGGCGCGCCTGCGCCGAGCGCCACCTCGATACCTACGCGGCCTGCGCCCGCGTCGAACGGGAGCCGATCCATGCCTGAGATGCACTTCCACATCCGCTGGCCCGATGGAAGGCGCGAGGCCTGCTACTCGCCCTCCCTCGTCGTGAAGGATTTCCTCGCGGTCGGCGAAAGCTACGCCCTCGACGACTTCGTCGAGAAGACCCGCACGGCCCTCACCATCGCGAGCGAGCGGGTGCGCGAGAAATACGGCTTCGCGTGCACGTCGGCGATGGCCCAGTGCGCCCGGATCGAGACTGCGGCGAAGCGGCAGGACCCCGGGGGCCTCGTCACGGTCGAGACCTTCGAACCCTGAACCCGGCGCCTCCCCTCGGAACATCGCGGAGTTAGAGCCATGACGTCTACGCCCCGTCACGTCCCGGTCGCCATCGTCGGCGGTGGCCAGGCCGGTCTCTCGGTCAGCTATCACCTGAAGCAGCGCGGGATCGATCATCTCGTCTTCGAGAAGCATACGGCCGCGCACACGTGGTCGAGCCAGCGATGGGACACGTTCTGCCTGGTCACGCCGAACTGGCAGTGCGACCTGCCCGGCCATCCCTACGATGGGCCGGATCCGGACGGGTTCATGAAGAAGGACGAGATCGTCGCGTACCTGAAGGGATTCGTGGCGAAGGTGAACCCGCCGATCCGCGAGGGTGTCGCGGTCACACGCGTCGAACGGCGCGGAGACGGCATCTTCTCGGTCCAGACCTCGGACGGCGACTACACGGCGAACGAGGTCGTTGTCGCCTCGGGCGGCTATCACACCCCGATCATCCCGCGCATGGCCGAGAAGCTGCCGGGCTCGGTCACGCAGATCCACTCGAACCAGTACCGCAACCCGGCCCAACTGCCGGAGGGCGAGGTTCTGGTGGTGGGCTCCGGGCAGTCCGGCGCGCAGATCGCCGAGGATCTGCATCTCGCCGGCCGCGCGGTGCATCTCGCGGTGGGCGACGCGCCGCGCTGCGCCCGGTTCTATCGTGGCCGCGACGTCGTCACCTGGCTCGCCGATATGGGCTATTACGCGATGACCGTCGACAACCATCCGCTGCGCGACGGCGTCCGCGACAACACCAACCACTACGTAACCGGCCGCGACGGTGGCCGGGACATCGACCTGCGCCGCTTCGCCAAGGAGGGCATGACGCTCTACGGTGCGCTGGAAGATTACGATGATGGCAGCCTACGCTTCCGCGACAATCTCAAGCGCTCACTCGACGGGGCCGACCGGACGTACAACGGCATCAACGCGGCCATCGACAAGTACATCACCGAAAACAACGTCGATGCTCCGGTGCAGGCGCACTACACCCCCGTTTGGGAGCCGGGCGAGCCCATCACCCGTCTTGCCCTCGCGGGCTCCGGCATCACCGCGATCGTCTGGTGCATCGGCTTCACGCCGGACTTCCGGTGGCTCGACGCGTCCGTGTTCAACGGCGCGGGAAACCCCAAGCACAAGCGCGGCGTGACGCAGGAGGACGGCGTCTACTTCATCGGTCTGCCCTGGCTGAATACCTGGGGCTCGGGCCGCTTCGGCGCGGTCGGCCGCGATGCCGAGTTCGTCGCGCAAACCATCCAGACGCGCCTCGGCGCTGAGCGGTTCGCCCTGAAGTTCGCCGTGTAAATGGGTTGCCGACGGGGCGGCCGCTTGTACGGCACCGATGGCTGCCTCGGCCCAGGTTCAAGACCGCCTCGCCATACCGTTCCTCTCTGGAGCGGGTGGAACCAAGCCTCGAAACCTGCTGCCACGATGCCCCTCACACGCGCTGAGGGGATAGCCTGTGAGTTTGCACATCAGGCTTGATGGGGTTGGTTCATCCCTGTCGAATGCTGCCCGCTACACTTCGGGTATGCCGCATCTCCGCGCGAACGGTCTGTCGGAGACCTGGCTCTGGAAGGAGTTGAGACACCGCCATTGGGCGTTGATCGCTCAGGCGCCCGGTAGAGTGACGGCTAGGTTCCAACTGATGTTCAGTCCCTCGGACGGCGATACCAGCCCAGCTCCGAGGGCGATCCAAACGAGGTGGGCGTCGGTGCGTGCGCCGAGCTTGGCGCGGATCACCGAGAGGTTGTTGTGCACGGTCTTCAGGCTCAGGCACAGCGCCTCGGCCACCGCCTGCGCCGTCGTACCCGCCGCCGTCAGGCTCAGGATCTCGAGTTCCCGCGGGCTGAGGTCGTCTAGGGCTTCGCGCCCGCCCTCCACCTCGTCCACCGCGATGGCCCGCGCGATATCGGCGCTCATCGCGCGCTCGCCCCGCAGCACGGCGGCCACCGCCGCCAGGAGTTCACGCGGCGGACTGGCTTTGCTGACATAGCCGCACGCACCGGCAGCGAAGGCTTGACGTGCGATCACCGACCCCGTGCGCATGCTGAACACCAGGATGCGCGCCGCCCCATCCCATTGGCGGATGTGCCGGATGGCCTCGATGCCGCTCGGACCGGGCAGCGACAGATCGAGGATCACGAGATCCGGTGCGAGCGCCTTGTATCGCCGGTAGGCCTCCGCTGCGCTCTCCGCCTCGGCCATCACGACGAGCCCCGGCTGCCGCTCGAGCAGGCGGCGGTAGCCCTCCCGCACCACGGGGTGGTCGTCGACGAGGAGGATATTCGTGGCCATGGGCGACCTCAACCGGCGGTCGGAACGGTCGCGCAGGCGCGGATGCCGCTTCCGGTGGCGGTGAGCGACAGGCTGCCGCCCAGCGCGGCGAGCCGCGCCCGGATGCCGACGAGGCCGCGGCCTGCGGCGGATGCCGTGCGGGCTACGTCGCCGCCGCCGTCGTCGTCCAGGGAGAGCGTCACCGCCCGCATACCAGCCTCCGCCCGGTCCAGCCGGAGGAAGATCCGGCTCGGCCGGCCGTGGCGCAGGGCGTTGGTCAGGAGTTCCTGCGCGACCCGGTAGAGGCTCGCCGACGCGCCCGTCGGCAAGTCGGCGAGGTCGCCGGTGACGTCGAGATGGAGAGCGGGGCCGGTCCTGAGTTGCGCCCGCCAGTCCGCGACGAGGCCACGGAGGGCGTCCACCAGTCCGACCTCGGCGAGGTCCGGCAGTTCGAGGCGGGCCAGCGCCCCGCGCAGGCTCTCGCGCATGGTGGCGAGAGTAGCCTCGATGCCGCGCGCGTCCTCGCGCAGGTCCTCGCGGTCTGGAGGCGCGGCCTGTTCGATCGCGGCGGCGCGTGCGCCAGCCGCCGCGAGGCACTGGCCGAAGGCATCGTGCAGGTCGCGGGCGAGCGCCTGCCGCTCCTCTTCCTGGACCGTGACGAGGCGCTGCATCAGGTCTGCGCGTTCGGCCTCGGCGTGGACCAGCCGGCCAGCGAGGCCGTTGCAGGCGATGGCGATCCGGTCGAACTCGGCGGCCGCGAAGCGCGGCAGGGGCGCTCGGATGCTGGCGGCGTCGAGCTTCTCTAATCCCTGAACGATCCTGCCGGCGGGCGCGACGAGGCGTGCGACGGCGAACCAGTTGAGCAGCGCCGTCGCCGCGGCCAACACGATAGCGAGACCGCCCGCGAGGCGCACGCGATGCCAGATCCGGGCTGCGCCGGCCATCGGGTCGGGCCAGGCCGCGACGCTGCCGATGGTGCGCCCGCGATAGACGATCGTCCGGATCGTCGGTTCGGCTTCAGCCTCCCACCCGAGCGCGGTGCGAAGCCACCCAGGGGCGGCATCGAAGCCGTCCCAGTCGCCGCAGAACCGTCGGGGCATCTCCGCGCCGAGATGGATGTCGGCGCAGATCCCGGGCAGGAGTGTGAGGATCGCCGGCGTGGGCTGTGACGCGGACGCGGGCATCGTGGCCGGACCGGCGCTGCCGAGGCCGGGCTGGCGCGCGAGCTGCGCGGCGATCCGATCCGCCGAGGTCGCGGCCTCGCGGCGCAGGCCGATGCGCGCCTCCCGGATGCTCCAAACGACCGCTCCGGCCAGGCACAGCAGCGCGACCGCGAGGAGGCGTAGGCCGAGATGGGCAGGCAGGCTCATGGGGTAACGGCCGCGCTCGATGTGTGCCCTGATTTGGCACGTGGAACGCCAGCGTGCGCAAGCCCTGGTCGGCTCGGTCGGGAAGAATGCCCGGGTGTTCGCGGGAGGACTTCCCTGGCCCGATCCCGGCATGGCCCGGAGGATGGCGACGTCTCTTCCATGCGGAGCCCGCCATGTCCATTCAGCTCTCCCGCCGCAGCCTGCTGGCCGCCACCGCCCTGCTGCCGCTCGGCCTGCACGGGCCGACCACGGCCGCACCTGTCGCCGGCCCCTACCGGGTCGGCGCGTTCACGGTGACGCCGCTGCGGGACGGGCTGTTTCCGCTGGAACCGAGCATGATCCCATCGGCCGACAGCACGGCCGGGCATGCCCTATTGAAGCGGGCCGGCCTTCCTGCGAACGGCCCGTCACCGGAGCCGGTCAACGCCTTCCTGATCCGGCGCGGGGAAAGGCACTGGCTGCTCGATGCGGGCTGCGGCACCGTGCTCGGGCCTGGGTTCAACCGGGTAACCGCGGCGCTGGCAGCGGAAGGCGTGCGGCCGGATCAGGTCGAGACGATCTGGCTGAGCCATCTCCATGCCGACCATGCCGGCGGCCTCCTGATGCCGAGCCGCCGCGCACGCTTCGCCAACGCCGAACTCGTGCTCCAGGACCGCGAGGTGGCGTACTGGTCGGATGCGGGCGCACGCGCCTCCGCGCCCGCCGCCCTGAGTTCGATGTTCGATACGGCGCAGGCGGTTCTCTCAGCCTATCCCGATCGGATCCGGCGTATCTCCGGCGAGGTGGAGCTCGCACCCGGCATCCACGCGCTGCCCCTGCCCGGTCATACGCCCGGGCACATGGGTGTTCTGATTGCGGACGGATCAGAGCGTCTGCTAATCTGGGGCGACATCGTCCACTCGCGGCTGCTGCAGATGCCGCATCCGGACTGGACGGTGATCTGGGACACCGATCCGGCGCAGGCGATCGCGACGCGCCGGCAGATCCTCGACCGTGCGGCGGCGGAGGGCTTGAGCGTGACCGGCATGCACCTCACCGCCCGCGGCAGGATCGAGCGGGCGGATGCCGGGTACGCGCTGCGTTAGAATCCCTCGATCCTCGATCCAACGCGCTCGCCGTCGAACCGGTATCTGCTTCGACGGCGAGCGCTTCGGGAACGCCGGAGAGGATCAGCTCCCATCGGAAGATAGCGATTCCAGCCGATAGAACCTCGACAGGCGAGCTGTCACACGTCCAAGTTAGCCACGCTCAGCGCGTTCTCCTGGATGAACTCACGCCGCGGCTCGACCACGTCGCCCATCAGCTTGACGAACAGGTCGTCGGCGTCGGTCGTATCCTTGACCTTCACTTGCAGCAGGGAGCGCACGTCGCGGTCCAGCGTCGTTTCCCAGAGCTGCTGGGCGGTCATCTCGCCCAGACCCTTGTAGCGCTGGAGCTGGAGGCCCTTGCGGCCGAAGGCCATCACCGCCTCGAACAGGGCGACGGGGCCGTGCAGAACGGTCTCGTCGGTCTTGCGCATCAGCGTGGCGGGCTCGCCGTAGATCTCCCGGAACGCGTCCGCCCGCTCGGACAGGCGGCGCGCCTCCTGGGACGAGATCAGGCTGGCATCCAGGGTGGCGACCTGCTTGACCCCGCGTAGGGTCCGGGTGAAGCGATAGCCGTCCTCGTGGGCTTCGCCCTGCCAGCCCTGCTCGATCTCGTCGGCGATCAGATCGAGGCGGCGCGCGGTCGTGTCGGCCAGAACCTCGGCCTCGCTCAGCCGCGACGCCGCCTCCCCGTCGAACGCCCCGGCCAGAACCGCCTGTTCGACCACGGAGCGGTCGTAGCGGGTGTGCAGGCCCTGGAGCACGTTGCGGAAGCCCCGCGCCTCCTCGACCAGGCTCTTGAGCTGCGGCCCGGTGAACTCGGCGCCCGTGGAGAGGCGCAGGATCGCCCCGTCGGTGCCCTGGTCGATCAGGTAATCCTCGAGGGCGCGCTCGTCCTTGAGGTAGATCGCCCGGCGCCCGCGCTCTGCTTTGTAGAGGGGAGGCTGGGCGATGTAGAGGTGGCCGCGGTCGATCAGCTCCGGCATCTGGCGGAAGAAGAACGTCAGCAGCAGGGTCCGGATGTGCGAGCCGTCGACATCCGCGTCGGTCATGATGATGATGCGGTGGTAGCGCAATTTTTCCGGGTTGAAGCCTTCCCGGTCCGTCGACGAGCGGCCGATCCCGGCGCCGAGCGCCGTGATCAGCGTGCCGATCTCCGCCGAGGACAGCATGCGGTCGGCCCGCACGCGCTCGACGTTGAGGATCTTGCCGCGCAGCGGCAGCACCGCCTGGAACGCCCGGTCGCGGCCCTGCTTGGCCGAGCCGCCGGCCGAATCGCCCTCGACCAGCAGGATTTCGCATTTCGACGGGTCGCGCTCCTGGCAATCGGCGAGCTTGCCGGGCAGCGAGGCGATGTCGAGGGCGCCCTTGCGGGTCACGGTTTCGCGGGCCTTGCGGGCGGCCTCACGGGCCGAAGCCGCCAGCACGACCTTGCTCATCACCGAGCGGGCCTGCTGGGGATTCTCCTCGAGCCAAGTCGACAGGCCCTCGTTGAGCACGTTCTCCACCGCCGGTCGGACCTCGGACGAGACCAGCTTGTCCTTGGTCTGCGAGGAGAATTTCGGGTCCGGCACCTGCACGGAGATGACCGCGGTGAGGCCCTCGCGGCAATCCTCGCCGGTCAGCGAGACCTTCTCCCGCTTGGAGACGCCCGAGGAATCGGCGTACCCGGTGATCTGCCGGGTCAGCGCCGCCCGGAAACCCGCCATATGGGTGCCGCCGTCGCGCTGCGGGATGTTGTTGGTGAACGGCAAGGCCGTCTCGTTGAACGAATCGTTCCACCACAGCGCGACTTCCACCCGGATGCCGTCGCGCTCGGCACGAACCACCACCGGGTTGGTCATACCGTCGATCGGCTTGCGCGAGCGGTCCAGGTACCGGACGAACGCCTCGATGCCGCCCTCGTAGTACAGCTCCTCGCGCTTGTGCTCGGCATGGCGCGCGTCGGTCAGCACGATGCGCACGCCGGAATTGAGGAAAGCCAGCTCGCGCAGGCGCTTCTCCAGCGTGCCGTAGTCGAACTCGATCATCGTGAAGGTGTCGGTGGAGGGCAGGAAGGTCACTTCCGTGCCGCGACGTCCGTTGCCGGGGCCGACGATCTTGAGCGGCGCCACGGCATCGCCGTGACGGAACTCCATCGCGTGCTCCTGGTCGTTGCGCCAGATCCGGAGTCGGAGGAAGGACGACAGGGCGTTCACCACCGAGACGCCTACGCCGTGCAGGCCGCCCGAGACCTTGTAGGAGTTCTGGTCGAATTTACCGCCCGCGTGCAGCTGGGTCATGATGACCTCGGCCGCCGAGACGCCCTCCTCCTTGTGGATGTCGGTGGGGATGCCGCGGCCGTTGTCGGACACCGTGACCGAGCCGTCGGCGTTGAGTTGCACGGTGACGAGGTCGGCATGGCCGGCCAGGGCCTCGTCGATGGCGTTGTCTACCACCTCGTAGACCATGTGATGCAGGCCCGAGCCGTCGTCGGTGTCGCCGATATACATGCCGGGGCGCTTGCGGACGGCGTCGAGGCCCTTCAGCACGCGGATCGATTCCGCGCCATACTCGGCGGGCTCGTTCGGGGGGATGTCGGCCATGAAATTCCTCGGGCAGGCGGACCAATTCGCGACGGAGAGACACGCGCCGTCGGGCGCCCACGCCTGCGCTCTCGCTTGGTCCGCCTGATATAGGGGTTCCGCGTTGAGATTGCACGATTTTACGGGCTCGCGCCGGGCCCGTGCACCCGCTTTTCTGAGGCCCCGCGCTTAACGTCGCGTTAGCCCTGGATGCCGCCCGCGCTCGCCGCGTCCAAACGAGCGATCGCGTCCGCCGAAAGCCGCAGATCGGTAGCGCCGAGCAGGTCGTCGAGCTGCGCCACCGAGGTCGCGCTGGCGATCGGTGCGGTGATGCCGGGCCGAGCGATGATCCAGGCGAGCGCCACCTGGGCTTGGGTCGCGCCGTGGTCCCGGGCGACCGAATCGAGCACGTCGAGCAGCGCGAGGCCGCGCGGGGTCAGGTACTTGCCGACCCGGTTCTCCCGGGCCCGTCCCGCCGCATCCTGCGCGGACCGGTACTTGCCGGTGAGGAAGCCGGCCGCCAGGGAGAAATAGCCGATCACCCCGATCTCTTCGGTCCGGCACAGGGGTTCGAGCTCCGCCTCGTAGCCGCGCTCGGCGAGGCTGTAATCCGGCTGGAGGCATTCGTAACGCGGCAGGCCCGAGGCGGCCGAGACCTTAAGCGCCTCGGCGAGCCGCTGGGCGTCGTAGTTCGAGGCGCCGATCGCCCGGACCTTGCCGGCGGCGATCAGGCGCTCGTAGGCGCGCAGCGTCTCCTCCAGGGGCACCTCGGCATCGTCGGTGTGCGACTGGTAGAGGTCGATCCGGTCGGTCTGGAGCCGCCGCAGGGACGCCTCGCAGGCTTCCTCGATGTGCTTGGCCGAGAGGCCCTTGCCGGCCTCGCCCATATCCAAGCCGACCTTGGTCGCCAGCACGATTTTCTCCCGGGCGCCCGGTCGGGCCGCGAACCACGTGCCGATCACCGTCTCGGATTCGCCGCCCTGATGGCCGGGCGCCCAGCGCGAATAGACGTTGGCGGTATCGATGAAGTCGAAGCCGCGCTCCACGAACCGGTCCAGGATCGCGAACGAGGTCGCCTCGTCGGCGGTCCAGCCGAAGACGTTGCCGCCGAGGCAGAAGGGCGCGACCCGGAGGTCGGAGCGGCCGATGCGACGCTTGTCCATGCTGTCAGCCCTGAAGGAAGGGATTGGAGACGCGCTCCTCGCCGAGCGTGCCGGTCGGCCCGTGGCCGGGGATGAAGGAGATGTCGTCGCCCAGCGGCAAAACCTTTTCCTTGATCGCCCGGATCAGCTGCTCGTGGTTGCCGCCCGGCAGGTCGGTGCGGCCGACCGAACCCTTGAACACCACGTCGCCGACCAGCGCGAAGCGCGCGTCCCGGCTCACGAACACGACGCTGCCGGGCGAGTGCCCCGGGCAGTGGAGGATGTCGAAGCCGAGTTCGCCCACGGTCACGGCGTCGCCGTCGTCGAGCCAGCGGTCGGGGGTCACGACCCTCGCCTCGCCGAGCCCGTAATTGGCAGCGGTCTCGGGCAGGGAATCGAGCAGGAACTTGTCGGCGAGGTGCGGCCCTTCGATCGGCACGCCGAGGCGCTCGCGCAGCTCGTCGGCGCCGGCAGCGTGGTCGACATGGCCGTGCGTCAGCAGGATTTTTTCCACGCGCACGCCCTGCTCACGGATGGCGGCCTCGATCCGGTCGAGGTCGCCCCCGGGATCGACCACGGCGCCGACCTTGGTGGCGTCGTCCCAGATCAGCGTGCAGTTCTGCTGGAAGGGCGTGACCGGGATGATCCCGGCGCGGGGCGTTCCTGGCATGGGGTTCCGCAGGTTGGCTGCGCCGCCGTCGGCGCTCTCGATCCGGTTCTAGCGCAGAAGGACGCGCACGGCACCCTGCCGGGTGTGGTCAGGCCGTACCGTCCTTCGGTCGGCGCAGGCTGTCATGGAGTGCCAGCATTTCGGCCATGCCCAGGGACCGGCTGCTCCAGCGGGTCTCGGCGGTGTTCACTTTGGTGAACCGGTCGTGGGACCGGCCGCCATAGGCGCCGAAGATCGCGACACCCGCCTCGGTCGCGCCGTCCTCCGAGGGCGTCGCGGACGCGTCCGGCCGGTCGATCCGGTACGAGGGCGCCGCGGCCTTGCCGGTGACGCCGATCCGGACCCAGGCATCGCCGTAATGCTTCTGGCACATCCGCATCGTCACCAGCACCTGCCGGAGATAGCCCTCGGCATCGTCCAGGCTCTCCAGGACGTCCGCGATCGTCGCGTCCGGGGGGTAATGTTTCGTCCGAACCATGTGCAATCCTGCTCCGCGGCGAGCCTTACCGCGCCGGCCGGAGAAGCGCGAGGCGCCGTCCGATCAGCCCGGGGTCCGCTTCAACAGGGCGTCGAGGCCGCCGACCCGAAACCAGTGGTAGCCGTAGCCCTCCAGGAACAGGCAGTGCTCGCCCTCGGGGCTGGCCTGGCTGCGCGCTCCGGTGAGCACGTCGACCAGGATATCGTGCTCCGGCTCGGTCTCGCCGGTCCGGAGCGCGACCTCCACGGGTTCCGGCGCGAGGTTGTGCACGCACAGGACGGCGTTGCCGCGCCATTCGTAGCGCAGGGCCAGGATCGAGTTCTTGCCGGTCGGCACCGCGGTGACGTCGCCCCAGCCGATCTCGGGAGCCTCCTTGCGCTGGCGGATCAGGCTCTGCATCCAGTTCAGCAACGACCCCGAATCGTGGCGCTGGTCGGCGACGTTCACATGGGCGTAGCCGTAGGGGCCGTGATCGATCGGCGGCAGCACCACGCGCTCGGCCTTGGTGAAGCCGCCCTGGTGCTCGGCTGTCCACTGCATCGGCGTGCGGGCGCAGTCCCGCTCCTTGAGGGTGAGGTCGTCGCCCATGCCGATCTCGTCGCCGTAGCGGAGCACCGGCGTCCCCGGCAGGGTGAACATCAACGAGTAGGCGAGCCGGATCCGGCGCGGATCGCCGGCCAGCATCGGGGCGAAGCGGCGGCGGATGCCCCGATCGTAGAGCTGCATCCGCTTCTCGGGGCCGAACTCCGCGAACACGGCCTGCCGCTGCGTCTCGGTGAGCCGGCCGAGATCCAGCTCGTCGTGGTTGCGCAGAAAGATGCCCCACTGGCACGAGAGCGGACGGGGCTTGGTCCGCTCGATCGCCTTCACCAGCGGGCGGGCATCGTGCGCGGCCAGGGCGTAGAAGGTCGATTGGTTGACCTGGAAGTTGAACATCATGTGCATGCGGTCGGCATCGTCGCCGAAATAGTCGAGATCCTGCTTCGGCAGGACATTGGCCTCGGCCAGGATGATCGCGTCGCCCTTGCGCCATTGCAGGAACTCGCGAAAGTCGCGCAGCATGTCGAACTGCTCGCGCGGCTTGCCGCCGACATCGGCGCCCTTCTCGGCGATGACGAACGGCACCGCATCCATGCGGAAGCCGGACACGCCGAGTTCGATCCAGAAGCCCATGATCTTCAGGATCTCGGCCAGCACCTCGGGATTGGCGGTGTTGAGATCGGGCTGGAAGTCGAAGAACCGGTGGAAGTACCAGGCGCCGGCCTTCTCGTCGTAGGTCCAGGTGGTCTCCTGGACGCCGGGGAAGACCATGCCCTCGTCGGTGGTGGCCGGGCGCTCCTTCGACCAGACGTACCAGTCGCGATAGGGCGAATCCGGGTCCGAGCGGGCCGACTGGAACCAGCGGTGCTTGTCTGAGGTGTGGTTGACCACGAGGTCGATCAGCACCCGCAGGCCCCGCTGCTTGGCCGCGTGCGCGAAGGCGACGAAATCGCCGAGCGAGCCGTAATCGGGATCGACCCCGTAATAGTCCGCGATGTCGTAGCCGCCGTCGCGCTTGGGCGAAGGCTGGAACGGCATGAGCCAGACCGCAGTGGCGCCCAGGCCCTGGATGTAGTCGAGCCGCCGCTCCAGCCCGGCGAAATCGCCGATGCCGTCGCCGTTGGCATCCATGAAGGTGCCGACCGACAGGCAGTAGATGACCGCGTTCTTGTACCAGAGATCGGTGATCATGCCGGTCCTCGCCTTCGCTGCACGACGAACGTCAAGCCTCACGAAAGCGTTGCCGTGGGCTGTCTCAAATCAGCCGCGTTGTGGAGCGCCTATCCACCAGCCCCGGCGTAGCGCTATCCCGGCCGGGCCCTGACTCGCCCCCAAATCCGGACCGCATGAACGCCATCCTGATCAAGCTGTTCGCGACGGCCCTGACGCTGAGCCAGGTCACCACGCGGCCGGACGCGGTGCGGACCCAGTTCGACCCGTTCACCGACCAGGCCGAGGTCGTGCGGCTGCTGCGCGACGGCTGCGCCCACATGCGCAAGGCGTTCGACATCGAGGACATCAACCTCGACGAGCTGATCACCACCGCGATGGAGGATCCGACCAGCGTCGCCGGGCCGGGGGCGCCGAAGATCCTGCACGGGCTCAACCTCGACGAGCTGAACACGAGCTACAAGCAGTTCTGCAAGGGCGAGAATCCGGCGATCTCGCCGTTCAATGCCCGCGAGGTCATCGAATTCTACGACAACGCCACCAAGGACCTGCCCACCGCCGAGGCGCTCCGGGACAAGGTGCTGCCCGGCATGACCCGCATCCTCGACGGTTCGGGCAAGCCCTTCGCCGAGACCTTCGAGCCGAACGGCCGCCGCCTCGTGGTGCCGATCACGTCGGTGCCGAACCTGGTGCAGAAGGCGTTCATCGCGGCGGAAGACAAGCGCTTCGAGAGCCACCACGGCATCGACGAGCGCGGGGTGATCCGCGCCTTCATCGGCAACCTCGCCTCACCCGGGCGCCCGGCGGGCGGTTCGACCATCACCCAGCAGGTGGTGAAGAACCTCTCGGTCGGCGACGACGTCACCTACGAGCGCAAGATCCGCGAGATGATCGTGGCGGCCCGCCTGGAGCGGATCCTGACGAAGCCGCAGATCCTCGGGCTCTACCTCAACGGCATCTATCTCGGCCGCGGCGCCTACGGCATCGAGATGGCGGCGCAGAGTTATTTCGGCAAATCGGTCGGGCAGCTTACCCTGACGGAAGCGGCCCTGCTCGCCGGCATGCCCAAGGGGCCGAACTTCTACAGCCCGGACAAGTACCCGGAGCGGGCGCGCGAGCGGCGCGCCTACGTGCTCGCGCGTCTCAAGGAAGAGGGCACGATCACCGAAGCCGAGATGACGAGTGCGGTGAACGCCGATCTCGGCCTGAAGCCGGTCGACGCGACACGGCGCGATTCGGGATTCTACGTCGTCGATTACCTGAACCGCGAGGCGCGCACCTTCGCGGGGGTGGATACGCTCACCGCCGGCTCGTTCACCGTGCGCTCGACCATCAATGCGGGGCTCCAGCGCGCCGTCGAAGGGGCGTTGCAGGACGGGCTCGCCACTTACGAGCGCGGGACCGGGCGCCAGACCTATACGGGTCCGGAGCTTAACCTCGCCGACAGCATCCGCCGGATCCAGGCGGCGACGCCCGCGCCGGAAGGCTCGGTCCAGACCGCCCCCGGGGTGACCGGCGCCCGAGTGGAGCCCGCCAAGGAGGCGGCCAAGCCGGAGACGAAGCCGAGCGCGAAGGCGTCCCGGCCCAAGGTCGCGGCGGCGCCGCAGGTCAAGCCCGTCTGGCTGCGGGCGCTGGAGAGCGCCCGGCCGACTTTGTACGACGTGCACTGGCCCGTCGCGGTGGTGCTGGAAGCCGGCCGCGGGCCGGTGAAGGTCGGCCTCGCGGACGGCCGCACCGCCATCCTGGACCCGGGCATCGCCCGCAACCGGTTGCAACTCTACGACGTGGTCCGGGTGAAGCTCGCCGAGGGGCGCGGCGCACCCAGGGCGCAGCTCCGGGTCCGGCCGACCGTCCAGGGCGCCGCCCTGGTGCTGGAGAACCAGACCGGCCGAATCCTGGCGATGGCCGGTGGCTTCTCCTATCCGATGAGCCAGCTCAACCGGGTCACCCAGGCGGTGCGCCAGCCGGGCTCGACCCTGAAGCCCCTCACCTACCTCGCCGCGCTGAATGCCGGGCTCCAGCCCAACACGCTGGTGCTCGATTCGGCGGTGACCCTGCCGCCGATCAGCGGTTCGGGCGAATCCTGGTCGCCGAAGAATTACGAGGGCGGCGGCTCCGGTCCGACGACTCTGCGAAGAGGCCTCGAATTCTCGAAGAACCTCGTCACCGCCCGGCTGCTTCAGGGCGGCATTGCGCCGAAGGCTCCGGCCAGCCTGAAGCGGGTCTGCGACATCGCCCTCGAAGCGCAGATCTACGCCGAGTGCGAGCCCTATTACCCGTTCGTGCTCGGCGCGCAGCCGGTGCGGATGCTGGATCTCGCGGGCTTCTACGCGGCGGTGGCCAACGAGGGTGCCCGCCCGGCGGTCTACGCGCTCGAAGCGGTCGAGCGGGACGGCAAGGCGCTCTACACCCACGCCCCCCGCGAGCCGGTGCGGATCGGCTCGGCCGACCGGGTGGCGTTCTACCAACTCAAGACCATGCTGCAGGGCGTGACTCAGCACGGAACCGCGGCGGCTCTGTCCAAGGTGTCGACCTACGTCGCCGGCAAGACCGGCACCTCCGAGAACGAGAACGACGCCTGGTTCGCCGGCTTCACCAACGAGATCACCGTGGTGGTCTGGGTCGGCTACGACAACGCCGACGGCAGCCGCAAGACGCTGGGCCGAGGCCAGACCGGCGGCCATGTCTCGGTGCCGATCGCCTCCAACATCCTGCAGGCCGCCTGGGCGAACGGCGTCCCGAAGACGCCGCTGCGGGGCCCCTCCTCCGAGGCGCGCCCGTTCATCGCCGACCTGCCGATCGATCCCCATAGCGGCCAGCGGGTCGCGGGCGGCGGTTTCCTCGAGCATTTCCGCACGAGCGGCGACGGCAAGATGGCCGACACCCAGTTCCGCCTGGTGCCGCGCGAGACCCTCTACGCCATGCGGCCCGATGCCGAGGACGGTGATCTCAACGGCGCCGAGGACGGGGCCAGCGTCGCGGGCGATGTCGACGGCACCATGACCGGCGAGCGCCCCGCACCGGATCCCCTCGACCCGTTCGGCGAGCGCCAGCCGCCGCGCAGCCGCCGTGCGCAGGGCGATCTGGATTCCTACGGCCAGGACGCCTACAGGCCCTGGCCGGGCCAGACCGCGCGCTCGCCCTTCGGGGACGAGGATGCGCGCCGGCCCCGCCGCCGCGACCCGGATTACCTGTTCGGCGAAGACCCGGGCTACTGACCGCCCCTCGATCGATGAGACGCCCGTTGCGCACGCAGCTTCCTGCCGCCCTCGCCCTCGCCCTGACCGCTGCCAGCCCAGTCTGCGCCCAGACGCCCGCCGCCAACACGGTGCCGGGCTCGGAGCGGATCAGGGAGGTGCCCTCGGTCACCGCCCTCGATCCGGTCGCGATCAAGCCCGGGCAGATTCTGTTCACGGATCACCGCGACAACCCCACGGCGCCGGAGAACGGCTTGATCCCGTACCTGGACTGGCTGCGGACACGCTCGGCCGAGGCCGCGGTGCTGGCGCCCTTCCCCGGCTACAAGGAGCCGGACTACACGGTGACGGTGAACGGCGTGACCAAGCCCCGACACGAGACCCTGAAAGTCTACGTGGCGGAAGGCCGGTTCGTGGTGCCGCGTCCGGCCGAGGCGATCGACCTCCAGGCCTTCGCCAATCTGGGCTTCGTCCAGAAGATGGACCCGGCGATCAAGCACAAGACGATCAGCACCGGCGAGGTCACCCCGAACAAGGACCCGGCCGCTGCCTTCGCCAAGCGTCCGGACCGCCCCTGGTGCGAGGCCGCCGGCGCCTGCATCGAGTCGCGCTACGACCTCGAAGGCAAGCTGCCGCTCGGCGTGAAGCTCGCCAACAAGCTCGAAGAGGGCTCGGCCAAAAAAATCGCCGAGTACGTCTCGTTCCAGAGCGAGCTGCGGGTGCTCGGCCCCGACCAGGGCGCACCGCTCAAGGCGCTCACAAAGATCGACACCACGGTGACGGGCGGGCTGGAGCAGACGATCTTCTGGGTCAACCAGATCCTGCGCTTCGGCAAGTTCCTGGCCGTGTTCCAGCCACTGCCGAACGATCCGACCAAGACCGTGGTGACCACCTACATGGCGCTGGCGATCAAGGCCGATGTCCTCGACCGCAAGGCCGAATACGCCCGGGTGCCGGTGCTGAAGAACCTGCTGCCGGCCCAGGTGCTGATGGGCAATTCGAGCTTCAACACCGGCAACTCGATCAGCGCCGGCCTGCCGGTCTACGCCCGCAACCGCATCACCACCTTCGCGGACGCGATCGCGAAGCGCTGAGCGGCCGGAGCATCGTCCCGAAAGGCGGTCGCCGGCTTTCGGGACGATGCACAAGCAAAACCCGAGTGCCGCGTCGTTGATCTCATATCCGGGACGCGGCGCTCGGGATCAGAACCCGCGGTTGCCGATCGAAGGCAGGGTCGGCTGCGTGTAGGCGCGGTTCACGTCGCGCCGTGTCTGGGTGCCGTTGGTGTCGTTCGAGGCCCGGTAATTGTCGAGCCGGAAGCTCTCGGCCAAACCGCTGCGCCCGTCCGGGCTGTCGGTGTTGCAGGCGCAGAGCCCGCCGACCGCCAGGAACGAGACCGCGAGAAGGGTAAAGCGCATGATTGATCCTGGGCGATGCTGAACCGCGCGAGGGATTGCTATCCGCCGCCGAATCGCAGTTTGAAGAGTCGGTGGCGGCATGGTCAGGGCCGCGACAAGTCCGTCAAGACCGGCGGCGAGGCGTAAACCGATTCCGCCGCCTCCGATGCGCGGCGGCCACGGAAAATCTACCTTTCCACGCGTTAGCGGCGGATAGAGGCCGGCAATTGCCGGAAGTACGGCCCCTCCCCCTGGCGAATCCGGGTCCTTTCGGGCCAGAACCGTCGGCGATGAGCAACGTCCTGCCCTTCCGGCCGCGCCCGACCGTCACCCGCCTCGCCCGCTGCGAGGTCGTGACCGTGGCCGGCGACCTCCTCGCCCTGCTGGAGCAGCTCGAGGACGTGAGTGCCCGCGCCGCGGCGATGGGCCGTCCGGCGCTCGAAGTCGAGCGCACGGTTCAGCATCTCCTCGACGCCGTCGGCGCCGTGGAGCGGGCCCTCGACTGCATCGGCGAGGGCGAGCAGGTCGCCCCGGCCTAGCGGTTTTTTGGTCCGACGCCGTGCCGGGCCATGGCCCGCGTTCGACAGATGCGGCTCCGCCCCGTTCAGGAACCGGCGGGTTTGGCCGGCGTGTGCATCATAACGGTTGTGCCCGATCCGCGACATCGGTGTAACCGGAACGGTTTTGCACAATAGATCTTCGGTCGATCCGAACGAAGACCACATCCCATCCGTGGTCCTTCGAGGTTCGACGCCGAAACCTTAATATTCCGGAACCCTCCCGCGCAGCTTGCGGTTGAGTGTCGGGCGCTCGAAAGCGACGCTGGTTCCGGAGGACGTCATGAGGTTTCGCACGGGCAGCACGTTGGCCGTCATCACTGCCGCCGGGCTCCTCGCTGGAACCGTGATCCAGGCGCAGGCAGCGGAAGTCGGGTTCCTGGAGATGCTGTTCGGCGCCCGGCCGGCGCCGCAGCCGGTGCAGCAGGCCCAACCCCCGGGCGCTCTCGACGACCGCGCCGTCTACCGTCGCTCGACACCGCGGCTCGGCAGCGCCCGCCACCGCCTCCAGACCCGGTACGCGGCGCTCCCGGTGCGAATCCGCGCCAAGGAGCCGGAAGTCAGCGACCGTCAGACGCCCATCGACATGAAGGGCGGCGCGGCCGCGGCGCTCCTGAAGGACGAGACGCTCCTGCCCGGGGACATCGTCGTCCTGAACACCGGAGCGAAGGTCTTCACCGGCAATCCCGACACGCGCCACGCCATGCGCGATTTCGAGCCGGCCCACACCTCGCGCTTCGTCAGCAAGGGGACCCGCAAGCAACTGGCCGGGCTGTTCACGCCTGTCGGTGCGTCGCCCGCGAACGAAGCCCGCCGGGTCGTGGCGCGCGGACCCCAATCCACGCCGCCGATGGCGACCCCGATCCCGTCGCAGCAGACTGCGATGCGGGTGATCAACGTTTGGAAAACCGCGCCGTAATCGGCAGCCGGCTTCCGAAAAGACAGTGTTCGACCCGAGGGTCCTACCCGCGACCTCATCCTGAGGTGTGAGCGCAGCGAGCCTCGAAGGAGCCCTCCAGCCAGCCGCGCGATCCCTGGAGGGCTCCTTCGAGGCCTCCGCTTCGCTGCGGCACCTCAGGATGAGGGAGCGGCCGGGATGTGGACCTGCCTTCACCGGCAGGCGGCTGAGATTGCAAAACCGAACAGGCTCTCAGAAAAAGCGTTCCTTGACGACGATCGTATCGCCGGGGCGGACCGAGTAGGTCATCGGCACGATGCCGGAGACCAACCCGCTCCCGGTATCGCGCGTCAGAACCGCGTAGTCCCGGGCGGCCCGCGGCCCAAAGCCGGCGGCGATCGCCACGGCGGTCTCCACCGTCATGCCGTTGACGAACGGGTACTGGCCGGAGGTCGTGACCTCGCCGAGGATATAGAACGGCCGGTAGGTGTCGACCTCGACCGTCACGTGCGGCTCGCGCACGAAGCCGGAGGCGAGCTTGGCCTCGATCGCCCGGGCCGCCTGCCCGGTGGTCTGGCCGCCGACCTGGACGGTGCCGATCAGCGGCATCGCAATCTTGCCGGCCCCATCCACGGCGTAGATGTTCGACAGGTTGTCCTGCCCGAACACGATCACCCGCAATTTGTCGCCCGCCGAGAGCGGGTAGCGCGCCCCGATCGAGCCGGTGCCGGTGGCATCGAGCTGGTCGGTGCGGAAGGTCGGACGCAGGCAGCCGCCGAGCGCCAGAGTCGAGCCAAGAGCGAGAAACAGAGCGCGCCGGTTCATCACCATCGCCGTCATGGGTGCCAAGTCGCCGTGGTGTAGGCCGTTAAGGTTAATGAACATTGAGCATCGGGGTGCCCGGTCCCGAATAGGCCGGCGCGCAAGCTTTCTTAACGCTCAAGCAACCTTAACGACCTCTAATAGTGGCGGATGGCGCCGCGTGCCGTCCCGTCGGCCTTCGTGCTCAGAGCGTCTCATGTCTCGTATCAGCCTGCGCTCGCTCCCCGCCGTGCCCGCACAGCGGTCCAGCACCCGGGAGGGCGTCGGCCTCGCGCAGGTGCCGCAGATCCTGCGCCGGTCGATCGGCTGGATCGTCGGGCCGACCCTGGTGGTGGCGCTGGGCGCGAGCGTCTTCGTCAACGTCGTGAGCCCGCGCTACACCGGCGAGGCGAAGCTGATCCTGGAAAGCCGCGATCCGGCCTTCGCCCGGACCGCGCAGGAGCGCACCGACCAGCTCGCGCCGATCGACGAGCAGGCGGTGGCGAGCCAGGTCCAGGTTGTGATGTCGCGCGACCTCGCCCGGGAGGCGATCCGCCGGCTCAAGCTCGTGGGCAATCCGGAATTCGATCCCGGTTCGAGCAGCATCGGCCCGGTCCAGCGCGTGCTGATGATGCTCGGCATCGGCGCCAACCCGCTCGACCGCCCGGCCGAGGACCGGGTGCTCGATTCCTATTTCGAGCACCTGCTGGTCTATCCGGCCGGCAAGTCGCGGATCCTGGCGATCGAGTTCCGCGCCAAGGACGCCAAGCTCGCGGCCGAGGGCGCCAACACCATCGCGCAGCTCTACATTTCCTCGCTTGAGGCCGACAAGGTCGATACCGCCCGCTACGCCTCCTCCTGGCTCGGCGGCAACATCGACGGCTTGCGCAAGCGCGTCGCCGAGGCCGAGGCGAAGGTTGAGGCGTTCCGCGCCAAGAACGGCTTGGTCGGCAGCGGCGGCGCCACCGGCCAGCCGCTGACCACCCAGCAGCTCGGCGAGTTGTCCAGCCAGCTTTCCCAGGCCCGGATCCTGAAGGCCGACCTCGCCGGCCGTGTGAAGGCGATCAAGGACCTGATCAAGGACGGCCGCGCCTACGAGATCACCGAGGTCGCCAACAACGAGGTGATCCGGCGCATCGTCGACAACCGCATCGCCGTGCGGGCGCAGCTCGCGCTGGAATCGCGCACGCTGCTGCCGGCCCATCCGCGGATCAAGGAGCTGCGCGCCCAGCTCGAAGACCTCGACGCCCAGATCAAGACCTCGGCCGAGCGCGTGGTCCGCACCCTGGAGAACGACGCCAAGATCGCGGGCTCCCGGGTCGAGAGCCTGCAGGCCGCCGTCGACGGCCAGCAGGACGTGGTGGTGAAGGGCAATGCCAGCGAGATCCAGCTCCGGGCCCTGGAGCGGGAGGCCAAGGCGCAGCGCGAGCAGCTCGAATCCTACCTGTCCCGCTACCGCGAGGCCGCCGCCCGCGACGGCGAGAGCGCCACGCCCGCCGATGCCCGCATCGTCTCGCGCGCTGTGACCCCGGAAGTGCCCTCCTTCCCGAAGAAGCTGCCGATCATCGGTTTCGCGACGCTGGTGACCCTGATGCTCGCGGTCGGCGGCGTGCTGGCGAGCGCGCTGCTGTCCGAATCCGGCCGCACCGAGAAGGATACCGATCTCGATCCGGCGGACCGGCCTGCGCGCCGCGAACCGGAGCTGGACCGCCCGGGCTTCGCCTTCCCGGAGGCGATGCCCCCGGCGCATTGGTCCGAGGCCGCGACCGAGGCCGAGCCGGCGACCGTCGCGGCGGCTCCGGTCGCGCTGCCGGCCGCCCCTCGGGCGCCCGCGGAGGCCTATGACCTCGCGCCGCTGATCGCCCGGATCTCGGCCGTGGCCCGCGAACCCGGTGATCGCACCGGCTGCCGCGTGCTGGTCATGGAAACGGAGGTTTCCCACGGCGGCGAGGCCCTGCACGACGCGCTGGTTCGCGCGCTGGGTCGCAAGACCAGCCTCGTCACCGTCGATCTGAACGGCGCCAGCGCCGATCTCGGCTTCACCGATCTGGTGGCGGGAGACGCCGCCTTCCTCGACGTGATCCAGCCGGCGCCCGGCAGCAGTGTGCACCGGATTGAGGCCGGCCGCGCCGAGGCCTCCGTGCTGTTCGCCGAGCCGGACGCCTTGACCCTGACCTTCGAGGCCCTGGCGGAAGCCTATGATTGGGTGGTCTGCCGGCTGCATGCCACTCCGGGCGCCGTCGATCTGCTCGAACTGGCGGCCGGCTATATGTACAGCGTGATCATCGCCTCGAACGCCTCCGCCAAGGATCCGGCCCTGGCCGACCTCTACGCCATCGCGGAGGATGCGGGCGCCGGGCAGGTTCTGGTCGCGCAGGACCGTTCGGCCGAGCACGACGCGGCGGGCGACCGGTCAACTCCGGAACTCCGGCTTAACGCCGCTTGAAACGAGCGCGCGCCGAGCGAGCCCGGGCCCGAGGCCACAGGCTCTATCCCCCCATCCCTATCAGATTCATACATTCGCGGATGTGGCGCGGGTCCCCTCTCCCGTGCGGGAGAGGGACAGGGTGAGGGATGCGCGCTTTCCGGAAAAACCTGGTCCCTCACCCCAACCCTCTCCCGCACGGGAGAGGGGGCGCGTGGCGGACTTTGCAAGCCGAGGTGTGAACATCGTAGCCCTCATCCTGAGGTGCTGCGCAGTAGCCTCGAAGGAGCCCTCCAGGGATCGCGCGGCCAGCTGGAGGCCTCCTTCGAGGTCTCCGCTTCGCTCCGCCGCCTCAGGATGAGGGGGTTGAGTTGGAACGCCGCCGCTGACGACTAGGCGCGTCCCATCCCCTCGTATGACCCCGCGCAACGCGAACCGAACCGGCGTCACGACCTGCGCGTCAGCTTCCGCAGACGCGCCACGGCGGCGTAAAGGCGCGGGTCGCGCTTGATCCGGCGCTTCGTGCGGGTCAGGCCGAGCCGCGCCAGCCCGTAGGCGCGGCCCCGCAGGCTCACCGGCACGATCGTCTCGACCAGACCGATGGTCTCGTCGCAGATGCTGGCCTTGTAGCGTGCCTCGCCGACCCCGAGATCGAACCCTTGCCGGCCCCGCGCGGTCTGGTCGGCGACGAGGTGCTGCAGCAGCAGATCGCCGGGGCTGAACCGGGCCACCTCCGGATCGGGATCGAACGCCGTCATCATGCCGCTGAAGCGGTGATCGCTCACGGCGCCCCCGAAGGTCGCGAGCACGCGCCCGCTCTCGGCCAGGCACAGGGCGTGGATCTCGACCGCCGGATCGGTGCCGGATGCGGCTGCGGTCAGGAATCGGCGGATCGGCTCGGCGGCGTAGGGGTCGGCGACGCCCATCCCGGCGAACCGCACCGCCTTGTGGGCGAAGAATGCCGCGAGATACCGGGCCGCCTCCTCGGGCGTCTCGGCCCGGCGATACGCCAGGGCGCCCTTGGCCTCGATCAGGCGCTTCTCCTTCGAGCGCAGCTTTTTGCGGGCATCGGCGCTGAACACCCGGCGCACCGTCGCCTCGGGGTCGGGGCCGAGCATCAGCCCATAGGCATCGCTGGCCTCGGGTTCGCCGCCTTCGGCAAGAGGGTTGGCCGCGCCCTCCCACATGCGGGGCTGATGCCGCAGCGCGTAGACGTCGATGCCGGCCGGCCGCCCGGCGCGGATCAGGGCGGCGGTCACCTCGCCGGGGGAGATCGCCGCCGCGTCCCGGGTGGCGAAGAGCGGCATGTGGTAGTTCGCATGCGTGTCGCCGACGATCCGCGCCACAGTGAGCCCGAAGGTCCGCGCGAGCACCAGCGGCAGCAGGATCCGAGGGCGGCCCCCCACATCCCGCAAGACGACGATGCGGGCCTCGGCCTCGGTGCCGGTCGCCCGCAGATAGGCGGCGACCCAGTCGAACCGCTGATAGGGCGTGTGCAGGCTCGCCGGATCGGAGTCGAGCCGCCGCCACAGGGCTTCGACTGCCGCGAGATCAGAGAACACCTCTGCGGTCAGGGTTCCGGACGCGCGCGCACCGATCATGTCCGTTCCCGCCATCTGGACGCCGGTCGCCATACCCGAATCTCCCGCTGCGCCGGGCAGCGCCCGAAGCCGAAAGCCGACCTTGCGGGGCATGCACTGAATGGCCGGTGACTTCGACGCTGTTGCGTGCCCGCGTGGCGCTGTAAATCGCGACTTTGGCTAATACAATCTTCCGGCTGAACTACAGACCGGGCGCGGCTTTCAGCTTTCTTTACCGCGGCGGGTGATGGCTGCTCCGCCAGGGCCGCGCGGCCCGAATGGGTCGAAGCTATGATCTCCTCGCGGGCCAAGCATCGGGTGTTCGCATCCGGCTTCCGCGCGATTCAGGCGCTCGGCGCCGATCGCTGGCTGGCCCCCGCCGCCCGCGGCCTCGGGGTGATCCTGACCTTCCACCATGTCAGCCCCGATCCCGTCCCGGCCTTCGCGCCGAACCGGCTGCTCAGCATCACCCCGGACTTCCTCGACCAGACCCTGCGCGAGCTCGATGCCCGCGGCTTCGAGATTATCAGCCTCGATGCCGTGCCGGACCGGCTCGCCGCGCCGGGCTACGAGCCGCCCTTCGCGGTCCTGACGTTTGATGACGGCTATCGCGACAACGTCGAGCATGCCCGCCCGGTGCTGCAACGCCACCGCGTCCCGTGGACCCTGTTCGTGACCAGCGGCTTCGCCGACCAGGGCGGCCGCCTGTGGTGGATCGAGCTTGAGCGGGCGATCGCGCGGCTCGACCGGGTGCGGATCGACATCCATGGGCGTAGCCTCGACCTGCCGGCCCGCAGCCCCCAGGAGAAGGCGCTGGCCTTCGAGGCGCTCTACCGCGACCTGCGCCGCGGGAGCGAGGCCGACCTGCTGGACCGGATCGCCGATTTGTGCCGACAGGCGGGCTTCGCGCCGGGCGCGATCGCGGCCGAGCTGTGCCTGTCCTGGGCCGAGCTGCACGATCTGGCCCGGGACCCAGCGGTGACCATCGGGGCACACACGGTCAGCCATCCGATGCTCGCCAAGCATGACGCGGCCGCCGCGACGCACGAGATCGCCGCGGGTCGTGCTCGCATCGAAGCCGAGCTCGGCCGGCCCGTGCGGCACCTCTCCTACCCGGTGGGCGATCCGACTTCGGCCGGCCCCCGGGAATTCGCGCTGGCGCAGAAACACGGATTCGCCACCGCCGTGACGACCCGGCCCGGGCATCTCTTTGCCGAGCATGCCGGCCACCTGCACGCCTTGCCGCGCGTCTCGATCAACGGCTGCCATCAATCGCGCGCGGCGTTGGCGGGGTTGCTATCCGGGGTACCGTTCCTGGCCTGGAACCGGGGCCGGCGGCTCAACGTCGCCTGACGCTCTCTGCCGGAGCCGGAGTCCCGCTCAGGTCACATCGGCCGGCAGAGTCTCGAAGGGATCGTGGGCCGGAACGCCGAGGGGCCTGAAATGCCGGCCGTTTCGGGTCAGGATCGTCCAGCCATGGCACTGAGCCGTGGCCGCGATCGCAAGATCGGCCAAGCCGGGCGCATGTCCCTGTCCGCGCGCCACGTCGGCCAGACAACCGATGTGCCGGGCGATGGCGAGATCGATCGGCAGCACCTGCCCGCCATAGAGGTGCAACAGCGTCTCCAGCCAGTCCGAAAGACGGTGCGCCTTGCGCGACGCGCCTTCCCGGCGGCTTTTGGCGATGCCGTCCTCGATCTCGGCAATGGTGACCACTGAGAGAAAGAGACCGGCGCTGTTCCGGTCCATCCAGGCGATCAGGTCAGCCGCTGGAACGGCCTTGGTCGGTGCGCCGGCCGAAAGGACGTTGGTATCGACGAGGTACACGGCATCAGAGCTCAGGACTTCTGAGACCGCCCGTGTGTGAGGGCAGATCTTCCGCCGTTAGCGGCGCAGCCATGATGAGGCGTCCGAAAGACGGGACCTGCGAAAGCCTCTGCCACTCCTCGAAGCTCAGCAGCACGGCCTCCGGTCGGCCATGTCGTGTGATGATCGACGGCTGGCCCTGCTTGGCCTGATCGATGACAGCCGACAGCGTCGCCTTGGCATCGCGAAGCTGGATCTCCTGCATCGCACCTCTCCGTGACCAGTGTAGTCACAGTAGGGATCGCACGGGGCTACGGCAATGGCGGCACGTCGAGCGCCGCCGTCGTATCGACCCCGCAAGCCTCAACGCCGTCGGCGGTGCCGGTAGCCGGTGGAGAAGGACGCGTATTGCCGGCCGCCGCGCCGCGACCGGTATCGGCCCCGGCGGCTGGTCGCGGCTTCGACGGCCTCGTCCGCCTGGGGCAAGGCCTCGGCGAGTGCCGGGGCGGCGGCCGCGTCGGCCGAGGCGTAGCCGCCCGCCACGTTCTTGGCCGCCGGGCCGAACATCGCCAGGCACTGGTTGTAGGCCAGATCGTTCTTCAGCCGCTCGCACTCCCCGATGGAACGCGGCGTGCCCTGCGCGAGGGCGGAGCATGGCGCGAGCAGCACGGCGAGTGCGGCCAGATGCTTGAGGCGCATGGGCAAGCGATACACGAACGGGGTCTCGAACTCGGGTCGGAGGCTTCTGGCGCCCGAGTGCGGCAAAATCGAGGGGTCCCGCTACCGGTCCGGACGCTCCATCCAGCGGATCAGGGGCATCAGGGGAAAGATCCACGCGATTCCGAGGATCGAGTAGAGCACGGCCTGGATCGCCGCCGGAGTCTCGGCGATGCGGCTGTCGGCCAGCGCCATCGCCAGCGGCCCGTACAAGCAGACGAAGGCCAGCATCCCGACCGTGCCGATCAACGTGCGGGTGCGGCGGCGCATCATGATTCCCACAGCCTCGTCTCTCCCTACGGTGAGACGGCTATCGCCCGCGGCTCCGGTTGGCAACGCGCGCTCTGCCGCGGGCTGCGGCAGCGCGCGCGTTGCCCGCATCCCGCGCTTCCCCTAACGCCTCCGTAGGCCGGGACATCCCGGCAACCGCGGAAGGGATACGCGTGGTGATGACAGTCTCGGGCGACCCGCGATCGGGAGCCGTGCGGGCATGGCTGTACCTGGTGGCCGCCCTGGTGGTCGCCATGGTGGCGGTCGGCGGTGCGACCCGCCTGACCGGGTCCGGCCTGTCGATCACCGAGTGGCGCCCCGTGACCGGGATCGTGCCGCCCCTCTCGGAGGTGGACTGGGCCACGGAATTCGCCAAGTACAAGGACACGCCGCAATACACCATCCTCAACCAGGGGATGGGGTTGTCGTCGTTCAAGGTCCTGTACGGCTGGGAATGGGGCCACCGCGTCCTCGGGCGGCTGATCGGCCTGGTGTTCTTCCTGCCACTGGTCGTGTTCTGGTGGCGCGGCATGATCGGCCGGCGCCTCGGGCTCGGATTGCTCGGCCTCGGCATCCTCGGCGGATTCCAGGGCGCGATCGGCTGGATCATGGTCGCGTCCGGCCTCCAGCCCGGCATGACCGCGGTGGCGCCGCTGAAGCTCGCCCTGCACCTGACGACGGCGAGCTTGATCCTGGCCGGGCTTGTCTGGCTGGCGGCCGGTCAGCGCAACGACACCGCCGAACCCGCACCGGATCGCATCCGCTTCGTCGCGGCCCTGCTGCCGGCCCTGGTCCTGGTGCAAATCTTCCTCGGCGGCCTCGTCGCCGGATCGCATGCCGGGCTGGTCTACAACACCTGGCCCAGCATGGACGGCGTCCTGGTCCCGCCGGTGGACAGCCTGTTCGCGATCCAACCCTGGATCGAGAATTTCGTCGACAACCACGCCCTGGTCCAGTTCGACCACCGGGTGACCGCCTACCTGCTCGTCGTCGTCGCGCTCCTGCACGCGGTCGACGCCCGGATCACCGGTTCGGCCGGCGCGGCCGGGCGGGCCGGCGGCGTCGCCGCCCTGGCCCTGGCCCAGGCCGGGCTCGGCATCGCGACGCTGTTGCTGGCGGTTCCGCTCTGGGCGGCCCTGGCGCATCAGATCTTGGCGATGGCCGTACTGACCATGGCGGTGGTGCACGCGCGGCTGAGCCGCGGCACCGGTCGCGTCCGGCTTTCAGCCACGGAGCCCGCTCTCGGCTTCGAGGGCTTGGCAGGACGCGGCGCCTGAAACCGGGTGCGGCGAGACAGCCACGCCCAACAAGACTTTTACCACGCTGCAATAGAACCTTGGGATAATCTCCGCGTCAGCACTTTGCATAGGGAACGACTGAGCGCTCTTAAGCTTTAGGCTGCAGGCGTAGCAGGAGGCTTCATGATGTCTCTCGCGGAGGATGGTCGCCCGCTGACCCTGACGTGGCATTACACGCCCCGCGAGATCGTGGCGGACGGTGTGATCCACGGTCTCGGGGTCGTCCTCGGCTTGGCCGGCGCGGTCGCGCTGGTTGCCACGGCGCTCACGGCGCATCTCGGCTTCGGCGAGCGGGCCGCGGTGGTCCTCTACGCCACCGCCCTCGTGCTGATGCTCGGCGTCTCCGCGGTCTACAACCTCTACCCGGTCAGCCCACGGAAATGGCTCCTGCGCCGAGCCGACCATGCGCTGATCTACCTGATGATCGCCGGGACCTACACACCGCTCGTGGCGCTGGTGGGCTCGGGTATCCGCGCCTACCTGCTGCTCGCGGTGATCTGGCTGGTCGCCCTGGTGGGCATTGCGGTAAAGCTGTTCCTGCCCGGCCGGTATGATCGGCTGTCCATCGCCCTCTACCTCCTGCTCGGCTGGAGCGGTTTGCTCGCCTACGAATCGGTGATCGCCGCCCTGCAGCCGACCGCCCTGTGGCTGCTGGCGATCGGAGGCCTGCTCTATTCGGTCGGCGTGCTGTTCCACGTCTGGCGGACCCTGCCCTTCCAGAATGCGATCTGGCACGGCTTCGTGCTCGCCGCCACGGCGTGCCATTACGGCACGATCTGGGCCAGCCTCAACGGCTTGCCACTGACGTGAATTGATCCACAGCAGTAAAACTCCGCTTACCTTCTCGATGAAAAGGCCAATCGAGCCAAGCGCTGTTTAAGTTTACTGCGACGGTCAATGCACCACATTCTCGGGACTGTTATTCCCGGGAGTGATACCGTGGCTGCGAAGCCGAGCGACACCCGAATCCCTCAGCGTCACCGCATCCTGCACGTGTTCCGTGCACCGGTCGGGGGCTTGTTCCGGCACGTCATGGACCTCGCCCGCCTCCAGGTGGCGGCGGGTCACGCGGTCGGGATCGTCTGCGACGCATCCACCGGCGGCGAGCGCGGTGCGCGCGCCCTGGCCGAGCTCAGCGCTTGCCTGGAGCTCGGCCTCGTCCGGATCCCGATGCGGCGCAATCCGCACCGGTCGGACTGGACCTGCCTGCGAGCCGTCGCCCGCCGGGCCGACGCCGTCGGCGCCACCGTGCTCCATGGGCATGGGGCCAAGGGCGGCGCCTACGCCCGCCTTGCCTCGGCAACGGCGATCCGGGCTTATACCCCGCATGGCGGCAGCTACAATTATCGGCCGGGTAGCGCGCTCCATCGGACCTACATGGCCGCCGAGGCCGTGCTCGCCCGCCGGACCGACGCGTTTCTGTTCGAGAGCGAGTACGTCGCCGGCCGGCACCGGGCCTTCGTCGGCGGTCCGGAGCAGGTGACCCGGATCGTCCATAACGGCATCGCCGAGTCCGAGTTCGCTCCGGTTCCCCTCGCCGAGGATGCCGCCGACCTGCTCTATGTCGGCGAGCTGCGCGAGGCGAAGGGCCTGCCCTACCTGCTCGAAGCCCTGGTCCGGCTCCGCGCCGAGGGCCGGGCGCTGCGGCTGCTGATGGTCGGATCCGGGCCGGATTCCGAGAGCCTGCGCAGCATGGTTCAGCGGCTCGGCCTGTCGGACGTGGCCGCCTTCGAGCCCCCTCAGGCGATCCGGTCGGTCCTGGCCCGGGGCCGGATCCTGGTCGTGCCGTCGCTGGCGGAATCGCTGCCCTACGTCGTGCTCGAGGCCGCGGCCGCGTCGCAGCCCCTGGTCGCCACCCGGGTCGGCGGCATCCCGGAGATTTTCGGGCCGGCGGCGGACGACCTCGTCCCGTCCCGGGATGCCGGCGCCCTTGCCGGCGCGATCCGCCGGGTGCTCGACGAAGCCCCGGACGTCCTGAACGCGCGGGTGCGGGCGCTGAGCGAGTCCATCCACCAGCGCTTCTCGCTGGAGCGGATGGGCGCCGATGTCGTGTCGGGTTACGCGGCGGCGTTCCAGGCCCGCGCGGAGCGTCTCAGCGTCGAGACGCGCAAGGTCGCGCAGGCGCGCACGGCATAGCGTTGTTGTGGCCCAGTGTTTCCGCGGGTGGGTGTTCCGACAGACGGAAATCCCATCCCCCCGCCCCTGAGGTGCCCGGCGATCGAAGATCGCTGGGCCTCGAAGGAGGGCTCCAGGGATCGCGCGGCCGGCTGGAGGGCTCCTTCGAGGCCTCCGCTTGCGCTGCGTCGCCTCAGGATGAGGGCGGGGATGGGAACGGTCGAACATGCTCTCGCGGCAGAACCACGCGAATGTGACACGAGCCATGAGCCCGCGATCGACCAAGTACACACGGTCGGGTGCCTGTTTAAGCTTTTATACGATGCCTCGTGCGAGGGTCCCGGCCTAGAGCATCATGCTGAAAGGCAGTTTCCGGTCTTCGGAAACAGATGATGTGACGTGAGGCCCGGCCAGTCGCCCGGGAGGAGCCGATCGATGAGCGCGTTCGATATCCGCGATCTTCTTGAGGCCGCCGGACCTCTCGACGGGCCAGCGGCTGCCGCTCGCGGCGACGTGGGTCAGCAGGCCGAGACGCTTGCGCCCGGCCCGGCGGCGATCTCGCCGGTGGTGGTGGCCGGGCTGGTGCGGGCGCTCGAATTCGCGCTGATCTTCGCCCTTGGCGCGCTGCTGCATCTGCTGATGTTGCGCGGCCGGGTGCCGTTCGGGCTGACCTATGCCGGCGTCATCGGGCTCGTGTCCGGTCTCTCCGTCGCGCTGATCCAGGCCTCGGGCGGCTACCGGATCTCGGCCTTCCGGACCTTCGCCAAAGCGGCGATCCGGCTGATCGCGGCCTGGTCGATGACCTTCCTGATGGTCGCCGCGATCCTGGTGCTCGCCAAGGTCGCCGACCATTATTCGCGCCTGTGGCTCGGCACGTTCTACGGCACTGGGCTTGCCGCGTTGCTGACCGGACGCTTCGCCCTGTCCCGGATCATCGACAAGCAGACCCGGGCCGGCCGCTTCGATCGCCGCACCGCCATCGTCGGCGGCGGCAAGCCGGCCGAGGACCTGATCGCCGCCCTCGAAACCCAGAGCGAGAGCGGCATCCGCATCGTCGGCGTGTTCGACGACCGCAACGCCGATCGATCCTCCAACGTGGTGGCCGGATATCCGAAGCTCGGCAATGTCGACGACCTGGTCGCCTATGCCCGGCATGCCAGGATCGACCTGATCGTGTTCACGATCCCGATCACCGCCGAGGCCCGAATCCTCCAGATGCTCGCCAAGCTCTGGGTGCTGCCGATCGACATCCGCCTCTCGGCCCACGCCGCCAAGCTGCGGTTGCGCCCCCGGAGCTACTCGTATCTCGGCTCGGTGCCGGTCCTCGACGTGTTCGACCGGCCGATCGCCGACTGGGACGTGGTGGTGAAGGCTGTGTTCGACCGTTGCGTCGGCCTGATGATGCTGCTGGCGCTGTCGCCGCTCATGATCGCGGTGGCACTCGCCGTCCGTTTGACCTCGCGGGGGCCGGTGCTGTTCCGGCAGAAGCGCCACGGCTTCAACAACGAGCTGATCGAGGTGTTCAAGTTCCGCTCGATGTATGTCGACCAGTGCGATGCCGGCGCCGCCAAAATGGTCACCCGCGGCGATCCCCGTGTGACGCCGGTCGGACGCTTCATCCGCAAGACCTCGCTGGACGAGCTGCCGCAGCTGTTCAACGTCCTGAAGGGCGACTTGTCGCTGGTCGGCCCGCGCCCGCACGCGCTCCAGGCCAAGGCGGCCAACACGCTGTATGATCAGGTGGTCGACGGCTACTTCGCCCGCCACAAGGTGAAACCCGGCATCACCGGCTGGGCCCAGGTCAATGGCTGGCGCGGCGAGACCGACACGTCGGAGAAGCTGCAACGGCGCGTCGAGCACGATTTATTTTACATTGAGAACTGGTCGGTTCTGCTCGACCTGCAAATCCTGGTGACGACGCCGTTCGCGTTGTTCAAGACTGAGAATGCGTATTGAGCCTTGGGGTCGGCGCTTTACGGTCGCTGACCCGGTGGAGCCCTACGGCAGGGCGCCGGCCTTTTCCTTCGCCTGCATGATCGTGTTGCGGCAGGCCTCGGCGTTGCCGGCCTTGTCCTCCGCCGCAGCCTTGGCGACGAGCTTCTTGGCCTCGTCGACGCCCGAGGCCGTAGGCTTCACGTCGGCATCGCCCTTGGTCAGGGCCGGCGGGGTCGCGAGCGCCTTGTCGGAATGCGACGAGGTCGTGCCGCCGGGGGGCGTCGTGCCGGTCACCGAGGCGGCACCCGCGCTGTCCAGGCGCTTCTGCAGCGTGGACACCTCGTCGGCGCACGGGGTCGCCCAGGCGGGCGTCGCGGCGGCGAGGGCCAGGGCTGCGAGCGCGAATCTCATCATCATCGTGGCGTGTCTCCGTAACGTTCCGGGCGTGCTCGGCTGCGATCGTCTGGATCGGCCGAGGCGTCTGTGGCTCCCGGAAGAGACGCGGGGCGCCCAACCCCGTTCCTGAGACGTGAGGCCGCACGGCGTTGCAGCGCGAGAGCCGAAAACGCGAAGGGCGCCCCGCCCGGTCCGAAGACCGCGCGGAACGCCCTGCTTTCAGAACCGCGTTCGCGTCTCAGTACTTGCGGATGATCGGCTCGGCCGACATCGGCACCGGGTCGGCCCCGAAGGCGTAGCGGATGCCGCCATAGATCGAGAGCGGCTGCGCCAGGGTCGTGGTCCGCGGGTCGCTGATCCGCAGGTTGCCGGCCACCGCGCCCGGCTCGGCGAAGGTGCCGAAGGTGGCGTAGCGGTTGTTGGTCAGGTTGGTGACCAGACCGAACACTTCCAGGTTCTTGGTGACCTGATACTTCGTCTGAAAGTTCATCACGTAGTAGGGCGGAAGCTTGCGGTTCAGATTCGATTCGTCGCCGCGGTAGTAGGACGACGAGAACGCCTGGAGGTAGAGGCCGACCTGCCAGTTCGGGGTGAGGAAGTAGTCGAACCCGGCCTTGAACTGGTGTGTCGGCACCAGCGGCACGACGTTGCCCTTGCGGACGTTGATCGCGCCGTCATCCGCGAGCGGGTTGTTGGGCGAGGACAGGGTGCCGTTGAACTGGAAGGTGGCGTCGATCAGGGCGTAATTGGCGTAGACCCGCAGGTAATCGGCCGTGTACTCGCTGCCGACCTCGATGCCCTGGCGCTGCGTCGCGGGCACGTTCACGAAATAGGCGCGGGCGGTGTTGCCCGGGGTGGCGAGGGACAGAATGTCGTTCGTCAGGTCGGTGCGGAAGGCGCCGATCTTGTAGGTGATGATGCCGCCATCATAGGTGTTCGGCAGCTGGCCGCGGAAGCCGACCTCGTAGGTCCGCCCGGTCACCTGCTTGAGCGGCGGATCGGCCACCAAGGAATTCGGCAGCAGGCATGGCCGGTCCGGGTTGGCGCAGGCCAGTTCCAGCGGCGTCGGCGCGCGGTTCGATTCCGAGTAGCTGCCGTAGAGGTTGACCGCGTCGGTGAAGCGGTAGGTCAGGCCGGCGACCGGGTTGATCTTGTTGTAGTAGTGCGTGCCGGTCACGTCCGGCGAGAAGCCGGTGAGATCCTCGCTCTGGATGCGGGCGAAGTTGAGCCGCGCGCCGGCCGTGAGCGACAGCCGGTCGGTCACGTCGAGGGTGTCGAGGGTGTAGAGGCCCATATAGAGGTTCGAGCCGTTGACCGAGCTCGGCGCGATGCCGAGCGCGCCGGCGGTCCGCAGCTGCGTCGTACCGAGGCCCGGGATGGTGCCGTAGTACGGGTTGTTCGGGTCGGTGGTGATCGACAGGTTCGGGTTGATCACCCCGAGGGTGCTGGACGACTTGAACGAGTAGTTGGCGGCATCGATGCTGCCGCCGACCACGAAGGTGTTGGGCAGGCCGAACACCCGGTCGCGGTTGGCCGCCTGCAGCGAGCCGCCGAAGCCCGTGGCCTCCGTGTTGGTCACGTCGAGGGTCCCGTACGGAACGTTGGCGCGGAACGGAATGCGCTGGTTCTGCTGGCCGAGGATCAGGAACTGGTTGCGGAAGGCCAGCTGCGATTGCCCGGCCCCCGGGCTGAACCCGTCATCCTCGAAGCAGAGGTTGCCGCGGAAGCTGGAGCGGGTGCTGCAATTCTCGAAGTTGCCGTCGTTGCCGTCGACGTAGGTCTGGCTGAAGCGGCGGAAATAGGCATTGCCGGCCAGATCCCAGGTGGGCGACACGTCGACCCGGCCGGTGAGCTGGATCGTGCCGACCTCAGTAGTGGTGGTCTGCGGGTAGGTGAAGATCGCCCGCGGGTCGCGGTGCGAGAAGTCCACGGGCGTGGCGGCGGCGGCGCCGAAGAAGCTGCGGGCGGCGAGCCCGATCAGGTGGAATTCGGAATCCTGCGAGCGGTAGCCGATATCGCCGTAGAGCCGGCCGATCGTGCTCGGGCTCTCGTAACGCCAGCCGCGGTCGTTCAAGCCGTCGCCGGTGAAGTAGACGCTCCACGGGCCGGAGACCTTGCCGTATTCGATGTAGCCGGCCGTACGCGCATCCGAGCCGCCGAAGGCGGTGATCTCGGTGCCCTGCCAGGTGAAGCCGTTCTTCATCTGGATGTTGATCGCACCGCCCAGGGCGTTGAGGCCGAAGACCGGGTTGCCGGTGACGACGTCGATCCGCTGGATCGCCTGCGGCGGGATCAGGTCGAAGTTGACGATGTCGCCGAAGGCTTCGTTGATGCGCACGCCGTTCTGGTAGACGGCGAGCCCTTGCGGCACGCCCTGGACCGGCGAGGCGGTGAAGCCGCGATAGGTCACGTCGGGCCGGTTCGAGTTGCCCTGTGAATCCGACAGGTTCAGGCCGGGCGTGCGCCGGGCGAGCGTCGCGACGACGTTGTCGGTGCCGCGGTCGACCGTGATGTCGCTCGCCGTGACGGTCTCGACGGTGCTCGGGATCTTGTAGAGCGGCTGCTCGCTGCCCCGCAGGCGGACCGGGCCGATCGGCGGCAGCGCCGAACCGGCGGGCTCCAGCCCGCCCGGGCCGTTCAGGTTCTGGACGCGGCTCGAATTGCCGCCGCCCGAACCGACCGGCGACGTCGAGACGACGCTGATCTCACCGAGGGTCACGGCATTCTGCGCCAGTGCGGCGCCGGGCAGCATCGCCCCCCCCAGGACCGACGCCGACGCGACCAGGCTGCTCCGAAGCGCCCTCAATGACATCCCAAACCCCTTGCCGTGAACCCACGCTCGTTTCTGCCGAGCTTGCGGACACTCTTGGCGGGTGAAGGAAAAGGACACAATTGATCTGAAACCACGCGAGCCCTGTTTCAGCAACCTTTCGGAAATACCGAACTCGAACGCTGCGCCACGTGATTTAACAGCAACAGTTTTGACAACGATTTCAGGGACTTAAGGAGTATTTGGCAAGTCGGGCGGGATCATTCGGCAAAAGCTGCGGGCCCGCCCGGATCCCCCGATCAGAGCCGCGCCTGAATCAAGCGCCCGATCTCGCCGAGCCGCTGCTCCAGCAGCTGCGGCACCTCGCAGACATAGGTGAGCGACTGGCTGCGCTCCTGGAAGATGCGCCGGTCCCAGGCGAACTTGGTCTCGAGCTCCGACTGGTCCTTCGGCAGCTCGGTGGCATCCGTGGCGCTCGGCGCATCTTTGGTCTGGCTGATCTTGTCGGCCTCGTCGCGGATCCGCTCGGCCATGCGGCGCTGGCCCTGGGCGTAGCGCGCGATCCCGCCCATGATCTTGTCGCGCTCGCCGTTGATGACCTCGAACACGCCCGCGTAAACGTGGGTCAGGGACTTGGCCCTGGCGTCCTTGTCGGCGCCGAGCTTGCCGACGAACCCGTCGAGCAGCGGTCCGACCTCGGACAGCTCGGTCCGCCGGGACGCGATCTTCTGGGCGAGCACGGCCGCGTCGTTGTCGCTGCCCCAGTCGCCGGCGGCCGCGATATCGGGCCCGGTCCAGAACTGGCCGGGGCTCAGGGTCGCGACCTTGCGCTGGACGCAGGGCCAGTCCGGATCCTGCCGGGGCTGGGCCAGGACGGGACCCGCCATCAGCGCGAGGCTGAGGGCGGGGACGAGAAGGCGGGCGGCGATGCGGGTCATCGAGGGGTTTCCGTCAGAGCAGGATGCGGACCAGTCCAATCCGGTTTTCCGAACTCATCATGCGATCACAAGGAGCTAGGCGTTGTCGCCGGCCGGGCCGCCGCGCCGGGCCATGATGCCGCGACCGGGATCGTAGGCGACGACCGCCATGCCGAAGAAGGCGAGGGTCACGCCGATGACGACCGCACAGGCGACCGGCTCGAACTGGATATAGAGGGCGTAGCGTACGAGCTGGACGGCGTGGCTGAACGGGTTCAACTCGCAGATCCAGTAGAGCGTCTCCGAGGATTCCCGGATGCGCCATAGGGGGTAGAGGGCCGAGGAGGCGAAGAACATCGGGAAGATCACGAAGTTCATCACGCTGGCGAAGTTTTCCAGTTGGCGCACCAGCGAGGACAGGAACAGCCCGATCGCCCCCAGCATCAGTCCCGAGGCCAGGAAGGCCGGGAGAGCCGTGAGGTATCCGAGCGGGGGAATGTCGGTCTCCCAGAAATACGCCACCGCCAGGAACGCGTAGGCCTGCACGATGGAGACCGAGACGCCCGCGAACAGCTTGGCGAGCAGCAGCAGCCAGCGCGGATAGGGCGAGGTCAGCAGCACCTTCATCGATCCGACCTCGCGGTCGTAGACCATCGAGAGCGAGGATTGCATGCCGTTGAACAGCTGGATCATCACGGCCAGCCCCGGCACGACGTAGACCTCGTAGAGCACGTAGGTCTGGTAGGGCGGCTCGATCGAGACCCCGAGGGTGTTGCGGAACCCCGCCGCGAAGATGAACAGCCACACCAGCGGCCGGACCAGCGCCGAGAAGAACCGCTCCTTCTGATTGAAGAAGCGCAGCAATTCCCGCCGGACGATGCCGCCGAGGCAGATCAGGTAGCCGACCGCATCGAGCCGGCCCATCTGGCGGGCGGTTTTTTGGGATGGGGCCGTGGGGACGGCGGTGGCGAGGGGCGTCGTCATGTGAGCGGACCTATACGCAGCAGGCCGGTTCGGTTCGCGCCGCGGCGATGGCGATGGTCACGCTGTCGGTCGCGGCGGACGCGACGGGCCCCCTCTCCCGTGCGGGAGAGGGTTGGGGTGAGGGACCAAGTCTTTCCGGATAGGTCGCGCCCCTCACCCTGTCCCTCTCCCGCACGGAAGAGGGGACCCGTGTCTCGCCCGGAAATGAACGGGGCCGATCGTTCGCGGACGAACGATCCCGTGCAATCCTGAGCCGGCCATGTGACCATCACGCCGCCGCCCTCCCCGGCTCGGCGACGAGGCGGCGGAACGCGTCGGCCAGGCCCTCGCCCGGCGCGCCGATATCCCCGGCCCGACCTCGGGCAACGATGCGCCCGCGGTGCAGCACCACGGCGTCGTCCTCGGAACCAATCTCCTCGAAGATATGGGTCGCCCAGAGGACCGACAGGCCCTCCTCGCGCACCAGGGCGCGGACGATGGCGACGATATCTGCCCGGGATTCGAGATCGAGCCCGACTGTGGGCTCGTCGAGCAGCAGCAGGTCCGGCCGGTGGATCAGCGAGCGGGCGATCTCGATCCTGCGCGACTGGCCGCCGGAGAGCGTCCGGACCTTGTCGTGGCGCCTATCCGCCAGGTTGACCCGGTCGAGCAGCGTGCCGACGCGCTGCTTCCCGGCCTTGCGGGCGATGCCGTGGAGGCTCGCATGATAGAGCAGGTTCTGCTCGACGGTGAGGTCGGTATCCAGCGTCCGGGCCTGGAAGACCACGCCGAGCCGGGCCAGAGCCCGGGAAGGCTCACGGTCGAGCCCGTGGCCGAAGATCGAGACCCGGCCGCTCTGGTTGGTGTAGAGCCGGGTGATCACCGAGAACAACGTCGTCTTGCCGGCACCGTTCGGCCCGAGCAGGGCCGCGAAGCGCCCGCGCTCCACCGTGAGCGACACGTCGTCCAGCGCGGCGCGGGCACCGAACCGGTGGCCGACATGCTCGACCAGCAGGGCCGCCTCGCTCATCGGCCGAGCGCCTTGCGGGCATCCGCGACCGCGTCGAGGCACTCGTCGAACTCGCCCTCCTTCTGCTCGCGCTCGGCGACCCGCAGGGCTTTTTTGAGTTTTGGGAGAGCGGTTTCGGACGGGTTTGCCGCCAGCGCATCGCGGATCATCGTGATGCCCTCAGCGCAGGACGTTGCGTCGTCGGCCGCGAGGGCGGGTGCGGTCAGGAGGCATCCAGCAATCGTAAATGCCAGGAAAGCCTCGTTTAAGCTGATCCATACTTTGGCATAACTGTCCATGCCGTCAGCAACGCGCCCCCTCTCCCGTGCGGGAGAGGGCTGGGGTGAGGGGCCAGGTTTTTCCGGAAAACGCGCATCTCTCACCCTGTCCCTCTCCCGCACGGGAGAGGGGACCTGCGCTGTGTTCGGTGACGTATGGCCCTGATACCAAGCGCTCGCGGAGGCGCCCTGCGCATCGCGATCAGAGAAGAAAAAGGCACCCATCACTTCACCGTCAGCGTGCCGGTCATGCCCTTCGCCTCCAGGCCGCGCGCCTCCCACTTGTAGGCGCCCGGCTTGATCGCCACGAACTCGACGGCGATCTCGCCGGGATCGTCGAACTCGAGGTGATCGGGCGCGCCGCCGCCATGGATCTCCTTGTGCTCGATGACGATCTGGTTGAGCCAGATGTAGCGGAAGAACTCGGGGGCGTAGAACTTGTACTCCTGCCGGCCCTTGGCGACGATGCGCAGCCGGTAGGCCTTGCCGGATTCGAGCGTGATGTCTTTGTTCTCGACCGCGAAATCGTTGCCCTGATCGTCGCCGAGGACGAGGTCGGGCAGGTTCTCGCGCTTCTTGGTGAGGTCGAGGGCCGAGGCCGGCCCAGCCGCGAACAGGCCGGCCAGAGCGAGGGCTGCGATCCGAAACGTCCGCGTCATGTCGTTCCTATTCCTGTGCCGCCGTTTACGCGGCGATGTCTTGCGTCATGGGCTTTCGATCGGAGTTGCACACCCCGATCCGGCGCCTGTCTTCGAGTGACAAACTAGTTCGGGGAGATGGCGACGCCCCAGGGCAGCAGGCCGACCGGGATGCTCTTGACCACCTTCTCGGCGGCGACGTCGATCACCGAGATGTCGTTCGACGTCCCGTTGGTGGTGAACAGCATTTTTTGGTCGGGCGTGAAGGCGAGCTGCCAGACGCGCTGACCCACCGGGAGGTATTTCTCGACCGCGTAGGTCTTGGCGTCGATCACCGCGACCCGGTTGGCCGGGCCCAGCGCCACGAAGGCCTTGGTGCCGTCCTTGGTGATGCGGATGCCGACCGGCTGGATCGCCTCGTCGTTCACGCTGGGGATCTTGAACGTGATCTTCTTCACCACGCGGCGCTGGTCCACGTCGATCACGCTGACCGTGCCGCCGACCTCGGCCGAAACCCACAGGAACTTGCCGTCGGCGGTGAACTCGGCAAACCGCGGCCGGGCATCGACCAGCACGTTGTCGATCACCTGGAACGTCTTGGTGTCGATGAAGTGGGCCATGTTGGTGGTCTCGGAGGTGTTCACCAGGATCTTCCCGTCCGGCGACAGGCCCATCCCCTCCGGCTCGACCCCGACCGGCACCTCGGCCAGGACCTTGTTCTTCTCGATGTCGATGATCGTGACCTGGCTGTCGTCCTCGTTGGCGACGTAGAGCGGGTTACCCGAGGCATCGAGGATGAACTGCTCCGGATCCGGGCCGGAGCGGAGCGAGCGCACGACCTTGCCGGAGCTCGTGTCGAGCACGTCGATCCGGTCGTCGTCGCTGGCGCAGACGAACACCTCCTTGCCGTCCTTCGACACGGTGATCCCACGCGGCCGGCGCCCGACCTTCCAGGTCCCGGTGACGGCCATCGTGGTCGTGTCGATGACGCTGACGGAGTTGCCCTTCTCGTTGGTCACGTAGGCGGTGAAGGCCAGGGCCGGCCCGCTGAGGGCGAACCACGCTCCGAGGGCGAACACACTCAGACCTGCCTCGACGCGGCGGCGCATGCGACTTCCTTCCCTTGTGACGTCCCGGCGTCCTCGAAGGACGTTCTCGACAGTCGATTGTAGTGCGCCGCCCGCGGGTTGCGAGGGCGCGGGCCGCTCGCCATCGCCGCAGGCGGCGTGGAGCCTCATTTGAACTTGCAGGTGGTCTCGGGCAGGTCGACGCCCAGCGTGTCCAATGGCGTGCGCTGGTGCAGGAAGCCCTGCTCCGGGGCCACCGAGACCAGGGCCTTCGGCTGGACGACGATCACCGGCTGGCGCAGCTGGTGGTCCCAGGGGCGGAAGCTCAGGGACACGCCCTTGTAGGCCGGCAGGTTGAAGGCCGGATCGACCAGATACGGGCCAAGGACGGCCGGATCGGCGGTCTTCTTGGCGGTGACGGCCTCGCCCACGGTGCGGATCGCCGCCCAGGCTTGGTAGTCGAGGGGGCGCATCAGCCGGGAGGAGAGCCGCCGGAAACGGTTCTGCGCCTGCGCGGCGCCCCAGGTCTCCAGCACCGGCGACCACGTGGTCGAGGTCAGCGCCTGAGTGCCGCCGACAGGGCGGGGATCGACGGTGCGGTAGGAGACGTAGTCGCCCCAGTCGCCCTCCTCGTCGGCCACGATCGCCATGTCGTAGTCGAGGCCCCGGGTGAAGACCATCGCCTCGGCCCGGGTCGGGGTATCGCCCCGCGCCTTTGCGAGCGGCCCGAAGGTCCAGGGTTTTTCCGCGGTGATCTTCAGGGCGAACTTGCGGGCCGAGTTGCGCAAAGCCTCGGCATAGGCCTTGTCGGCCTCGGTCGGGCCGACGATCAGAAAGATCTTCCGCCAGCGCATCACCGTCAGGTACTGCGCGATCGCGTCCGTCAGCATCGCCCGCGACGGCAGGATGTGGAACACGTTGGCGCGGCAATCGGCGCCGCGCAGGCGGTCGTCCGGGGCGCCGGCATTGAGCACCACCGCGCCGCTGTCCTTCACCGCATCGGCCACCGCCAGCACCGCGTCGGCCGGCAGCGCGAGGACCAGGTAGTTCACGCCCTTGGCGACCAGCTCCTTGGCGGCCGCCACGGCGTCGGGCTTCTCGTCGCTGAGCGCGACCGCATCCAGCGCGAAGGTCTGCTTGGTGAACCGGCCGGTGGTGTTGTTGTCGGCGATGCCCATCTTGGCGCCGGCCACACCCTCGTCCTCCGGGGCAGCCTCGGCGTCGTATGAGGACGGCGCCGGCTCCGGCCGGTAGATCAGCCCGATATGCGTGTCGATCGGCTGCGGCGCGGGCTGCTGCGCCAGGGCGGCGATGGGCGTCAGGAGCGTGCAGGTCGCGAAGGCCGCGCCAAGGCCGGACCGATACCACGGAGGCTGGGGGACACGCTGGGCCGGGGCATGTGCAGGATCGTGCATGGGCGCGGCCTCTAGCAGCTTCCGATCCGGCCGCTCAACCGCGGCTTCTTCGTCGGGCGTTCACGTTCGCGTCGTGGGCCACCGGCGCGGCGATGTACATTGCCAATCTGTCCCTTCGCCCGAGCTATAGTGGCTCAAGGGCCGCCAATCACGGCCATCAACATGGAGAGGGAGCCCCGAGGATGCGCCACCTGTTCGCCTGCGCGGTGACCGCCAGCCTCCTCGCCGGCCCTGCCGTCGCCGCCGAGAAGGCCGCGATCTTCCCGGTCGAGCTGTTCGACCCCGGCGCCACCTACGGCACGCGGGCGCGGCCGGTGGATACGAAGAAGCTTGCGCTGGTCACCGACGAGCTGCGCAACGCCCTTCACAATCAGGCCGGCCTGGAGATCGTCGACACGGCGCCGAAAGCCGAACTGGTTGCCAAGGAAGGGCCGCTCTACAAGTGCAACGGCTGCGCGGCCGACATCGCCAAGAGCCTGGGTGCGGATCTCGTCGTGACCGGCTATGTGGAGAAGGGATCCGGCCAGATCTTCAACCTGAACGTCACCATCGCCGAGGCCGAGACCGGCAAGATGGTGCGCGGTGGCCAGGTGACGATCCGGGCCGATACCGACGACACTTGGGCGCATGCCATGCGCTGGGTCGTGAAGAACCGCCTGCTCGCCGAGCCGCTGCCCGGCAAGTCGTGATTGCGTGCCGCCCATCTTCGAGAGATCCGTGTCCGCGTTCCCCGTCCCACCCGGCCCCCTGCCCCGCCTCCTCGTCAGCGTCCGCGACCCGGCCGAGGCCGAGGCCGCCCAGCTCGCCGGGGCCGACCTGATCGACGCCAAGGATCCGGAGCGCGGCGCGCTCGGCGCCCTCGCAACGGGAATGGTGGAGGAGATCGTCGCCCGGGTCGCCGGCGCCGCGGTGACCAGCGCGGTGGCCGACCCGAACCCCGAATCCGTCACCGCGATGGCGGCGACCGGGATCGACTGGGTCAAGACCGGTCTCGACCCCCACCGACGGCGCGACACGGCCGCGCTCGCCTCTCTGACGGCTGCAGCGCCCGGCCGTCTGATCGCCGTCCTGTTCGCCGAGGACGGACCGGCGGCCGACTTGGTCCCGGCTTTGGCGCGGGCCGGCTTCGCGGGGGCGATGATCGACACCGCCGGCAAGTCCGGCGTCCGGCTGACCGATCTCGCCGAGCCGGATACGCTCGCAGCCTTCACGGCCGCGTGCCGGACTCACGGGCTGATGTGCGGGCTGGCCGGCTCTCTCCGGATCACCGACATCCCGACCTTGAGCGCCCACCGTCCGGATTATTTCGGCTTCCGCGGCGGCCTGTGCCGCGACTTCGACCGGCGCAACGGCATCGATCCCTTGCGGGTCGCCGAGGCCGTGCGCGCCCTGCGGCCGAACCATCGGGACGCCGCGTGACGACCATCCTCAAGATCGGCGGCAGCCTGGAGGCGGATCCGGCGCGGCTGCGCGCCCTGCTGGCGGAGGTGGCCGAGTGCGTCCACGGGCGCTGCATCGTCGTGCCGGGCGGCGGCGCCTTCGCGGATGCCGTGCGGGCCGACCAGATCCGCGACGGCTTCGACGACGCGGAGGCCCACCGCCGCGCCCTCGACGCCATGGGCCGCATGGCCGTTTTTTTTCGGAGTTTGGAGCCGCGCCTCGTCCGCAGCGTCGCGCCCTGGGCCGACGATGCAGCGGCCTGCGTCTGGGACCCGGTGAGCCTGCGCGCCGGCCATCCCGACATCCCCGAAAGCTGGGACGTCACCTCCGACAGCCTCGCGCTCTGGCTGGCCGCGCGCCTGCGTGCCGGCCGCTGCGTGCTGGTGAAGTCCGCCGACGCCGCGGCCGACGAGTCCCCTGCCCTTCTGGCCCAGCGCGGGCTGGTCGATGCCGCTTTCCCGGCCTTCGCGATGCGCTACGGCGGCCCGATCGCGATCTGGGGACCGACCCGCCGGGTCACGCTGCAGCAGCGGGTGGCGGCGTGAGCGCCCCCGAGCACATCGTCTTCGTCACCGGCCGCCTCGCTCGGGCGCGGCTGGAGAAGGTCGCGGCCGGCCTGCCGGCCACGATCCGCTGGAGCATCGCGGATGCCGGCGTGAAGGTCGCCGCGCTGATGACCGAAGAGATCATCCGCCGCCGGGTCGAGATCCCCGAGGGCGCGACCCGGATCGTCCTGCCCGGCCGCTGCCGGGCCGATACCGGGCGGCTCGCCGAGCATTTCCATCTGCCGGTGGAGCGCGGGCCGGACGAGGTGGTGGATCTGCCGGCTTGGCTCGGCCTCGCCGGCCGCAAGGTCGATCTGTCGAAGCACGACCTGCGGATTTTCTCCGAGATCGTCGACGCCTCGAAGATGAGTCCAGACGAGATCCTGGCCAAGGGCCTCGACCTCGCCCGCCGCGGCGCCGACGTGATCGACCTCGGCGGCCTGCCGGACACGACCTTTCCGCATCTCGAGGACTCGGTCGCGGCCCTGAAGGGCGCCGGCCTGAAGGTCAGCGTCGATTCCTTCTCCCAGGACGAGCTGGCCCGGGGCGCCCGGGCCGGGGCCGACTACCTGCTCAGCCTGAACATCGACACGCTGGATCTGGCCTTCGAGACCGATGCGGTGCCGATCCTGGTGCCCCTGCGCCCGGACGACCTGCCCTCCCTCGACCGGGCGATCGAGCGGATGCTGAAGGCCGGAAAACCGTTCCTGGCGGATCCGATTCTGGAGCCGATCCACCACGGCTTCGTGGATTCGGTCAGCCGCTACCGCGACACCCGCGCCCGCTGGCCCGACATCCAGATGATGATGGGCACCGGCAACCTGACGGAGCTGACAGAGGCGGATTCCCTGGGCGTCACCGCCCTTCTGGTCGGGATGTGCTCGGAACTGTCGATCGGCAACGTGCTGATCGTCCAGGTCTCGAACCACACGCGCCGCACCGTCGAAGAGCACGATGCCGCCCGGCGGGTGATGTACGCGGCGAAAGTCGATTCCGCCCTGCCTAAGGGCTACGGACGGGCGCTCCTCGCCCTTCACGACAAGCGCCCCTTCGTGCAGACCGCCGCGGAGGTCGCCCAGGCCGCCGCCGAGGTCCGCGACCCGAATTACCGGGTCGCCGTCGCCGAGGACGGGATCCACGTCTACAACCGTGACATCCACAGGGTCGGCACCGACGCGATGGCCTTCTTCCCCGACCTCGACGTGAAGAGCGACGGCGCCCACGCCTTCTATCTCGGGGCCGAACTCGCCAAGGCCGAGACCGCATGGCGGCTCGGCAAGCGCTACGTTCAGGACGAGCCCCTCGACTGGGGCTGCGCCGCCGACGCCGATGTGGAGGACTCCACCGCGTTCAAGAAGGCCGGCCACACCCGCCATTCCGGCCCCGACGCGCCGCCGCCCGGCACCCGCGACGCCCAGCTGGTGAAGCCCGAGGCGAATGCGGACGCGCCTGAGACGATCTCGGAAGCTGAGGCTCGGGACGAGGCCACGCCGGAGACGCCGCAACCCGCGACCAAGCTGGTCTGCGGTCGGCTGGTGCCGGCGGACAGGGCCTGACCATGCCGCTGATCCTGGAGACGATCGTCACCACGCTCGCGCCGTCCGGCGAGCTGCACCTTGTGCCGTTCGGGCTGATCGGCGAGGCGGACGGCTACGTCCTGGCGCCGTTTCGGCCCTCGCCGACCATCACCAATCTCGAGGCCAATCCGTGCTTCGCGGCGTCGAGCCCGCGGGACATCCGGGTGATCGCCGGCGCGGTCACGGGGCGGCGCGAATGGCCGACCGTGGCCTGCAAGGCCATTCCCGGCCGGCGGCTCGCCGACAGCTTCGGCCATGCCGAGTTCGAAATCGCCTCGGTGGAGGATCATGAAACTCGGCCGCGCTTTCGCGGCCGTATGGTCCATTCCGCCGCCCACGCGCCGTTCATCGGCTACAACCGCGCCCAGGCGGCGGTGCTGGAAGCGGCGATCCTCTCGACCCGGCTCCACATGCTTGAGCCGGACAAGGTGTTGACGGAGATGGCCTACCTCGCCATCGCCATCGCCAAGACCGCGGGCCCGCGCGAGCGCGAGGCCTGGGGCTGGATCGAGGACAAGGTCGCGGCGGCCCTCGGCCCCGAGGCGCGCGTTCTCGGTCAGGACGAACGCTAGATCCGTATCCGGGCGTTCGGATGCGGGTCTGACACTCACTTGTGACACGCTCTGAGGCGCGAAACCGGTATCTCCATCACCGGAATGCGCCCTGGAGGCGGGAGGAGCGGGACACGATGAAGACAATGACCCTGGCCCTGGCGGCCACGGCTGCCCTGGTGGCGGCGACCGCGCAGGCCCACGGCCCGACCCGGCGCAAGATCTCCGAGTCGATCGAAATCAGCGCGCCGGCCGACAAGGTCTGGGCGGTGATCGGCGACGTGAAGAACGCCGACTGGATGCAGAACGTCACCAAGACCGAGGTCAGCGGCGACGTGCCGACCAAGTTCAAGCGCACCCTGACGCTCAAGAACGGCAACCAGATTCAAGAGACCAGCAACAAGTACAAGCCGGACGACAAGCTGTTCTCGTACTACATCGAGAAGGTCGACGTGAAGGACCTGCCGGCCAACGACTATTCGGCGACGATCACGGTCGAGCCCGCGGGCGACGCCAAATCCAAGGTCGAGTGGAAGGCCGCCTTCTACCGCGGCTACATGAACAACGATCCGCCGCCCGAGCTGAACGACGAAGCCTCCGAGAAGGGGGTCGGCGACTGGATCAAGGCGAGCCTCGCCAACCTGAAGGCCAAGGTCGAGAAGGGCTCGTGAGCCTGAACAGGCGCAGCGCGGCGCTCGCCGCCGCCCTCGCCCTAGTCGCGACGCTGGCCCGCGCCGAACCGGCGCGGGAGGCGATCGTGACGGCCCAACTCGGCGGCGCGGTCGAGATCGTCGACCTCGCCGCCGGCAAGGTGGTGCGCAGCATCGCCCTCGACGGGGCACCGGCCGGGATCGCCCTGTCGCCCGACCGCAAGCGGGCCTACGTCACCCGGCCCGAGGGCCACGGCCTCGCCGTGCTCGACCTCGATGCCGGCCGCGTCATCGCGGAGGTGCCCCTGCCCGGCGGACCGCTCGGCGTCGCCGCCGATCCGAAGGGCGGCACGGTCTACGTGGCAGATTGGTATGGCCACCGGCTGTTCGTGCTGACTGAGCGCGACGGCACGCTGGTTCCCAACGGCGAGATCGCGGTGGGCGCCTCGCCCTCCGGCATCGCCATCGCGCCGGACGGCGCGACGCTCTACGTCGCCAACCGGGAGGCCGATACGGTCTCGGTGGTCGACGCACGAACCCGCAAAGAATCCAAAACAATCCCGGTGGGGCAGCACCCGTTCGGCATCACCCTGGATGCCGCGGCCGGCCGCGCCTACACGGCCAACGTCACGAGCGACGATGTCTCGGTGATCGACCTCGGGGCGGGGCGCGAGATCACCCGGATCCCCACCGGCCGGCGGCCCTACGTGATCGCGCTGTCGCAGGGCCGTGGCTTCGTCACCGACCAATATGCCGGCAGCGTCACGGCCTTCGATCTCGCCACCCTCAAGCCGATCGCCGACATCGATGTCGGCGACCATCCCGAGGGCATCGCGGCGGATAGCGACGGCCGCCTCTACGTCGCCAATTGGGGCGACAACACGCTCAGCGTTCTGGATGCCCGCACGCTCAAGGTGCTGGCGACCATCCCCACCGGCAATGGCCCGCGGGCGTTCGGGGATTTTCTGCGCTGAGACTTTGCTTTTGCATCATCTTCTCCGAAAGCCGGAAACCGCCTTTCGGGATGATGCCCTAATCCATCTGGCGGTGCGGCGCCCGGCGGTAAGCGACCCGGGCGACCACGAGGGCGCTGCCGATTTGGAGAAAGCCGGATTCGCCGAGATCCGGCGGCGCCCAATGCGCCTGGATCAGCAGCCGCGTCAGCGCGTTCAGTGCCAGCAACGTCAGGCAGAAGGCCGCTGCGGCGAGCAGGCTGGCGACGAACTCGGGCATGGCTTCATCCCCCGTGTCGAACACGGACAGACTAGCAAGCCCTACGCCAAGGGGAAGCCCAGCCTCTCAATCGATCAGCGCTTGCGGGCGACAGCCGCCGGGGTCCCGGCCTGGGCAGCAGGCGCGGCCAGCCGAGGTGTCTCGACGGAGAGCCTCTTCACCGGCCAGCCGTCGCTCCAACGCTCCATGTCGGCGAGGCGCGGGTTGTTCTTCATTGCGTTCGCGTCCGACCCGGCGAAGGCCGCTGCCGCCGCGATGTCGAAAGTCTTCCAGAAGCCGAGGTAGTCCAGCGCGTCGACCCGGGCGATGTTGATTTGGGACACGAGCGTCTGCTGTTCGCCGGTCAGCGCCATGTCGGCGGACCAGCGGAACGGCGGCGGTTTCGGGGCGTCCTTGGCCGCGTCCTTCGGCTCCGGCCCCGGCTTGATCGCACCGCCGTCATAGGCGGTGTCGGTGCCGGCGGGCGCCGCCAGCGTCGCCGTGAGCGCCGGGAAGCCGTGATCGTCGGACAGGGCGCGGACGAACAGCTTGCGCTCGATCGGCACGGCGCTGGCCTCGCGGAGCAGGCGCTTGGCCGCGAGGTCGGCCGCCCGGGTGTCCTTGTCGCCGACCATGGTGATGAGCAGCGTCGACGGGTCGATCCCGGACAGTTCGGTCAGCGCGATGCCGCGGGATTTCGGGCCGCTGGCGATGCCGCCGGGCGCCGCGGCGAAGATCAGCTTCGGGACCGGCAGGCCCTGCTGCTTGGCGCCCGCGGCCATGTCGAAGGCGATGGGCGCGCCGGCGAGATGCCCGATCAGCGCGACGCGGCTCAGATCCGGCTTGGCGTCGGCGTCGGAGGCGAGGTCGGCGAGCGCGGACTTGACCAGGCCCTCGGCGATGCTGGGGGCGTCGGCCGGGCGGGTGCGGTTCACGTCCTGGAAGCGCGGATAGAGCACCAGCCAGCCCTGGCGGGTCAGGTGATCGATCCAGCCGCCGTAGCTCTGCGGGTTGACCACGCCCCAGCCGTGCAGGAACACCACGACAGGCCGGCCGGCGGCCGGCGCGGCCCCTGCGGCGTGGAACGCGAAGGTGGTGGCGGTCCCGCGCCCGAGCAGGCGCTTCACGATCGTCGCCTTGCGGTCGCCGACGCTGCCCGGACCCTCGGCCGGCTGAGGCGGCGGCGCAGCGGCCTGCACGCTCTGGATCCCGGCCAGGGCCAGGATCAGGCCAGCGGCAAGCGATCCGCGAAGGAAATGAAGACGCATGAGGGGCTCGACTGAGAGACGCGATGCGTCGGCAGGTCAGAGCCCGCTGAATAGCAGATTCCCCCGCCTTGGCGACTCGTGGCGACCCGTCAGGCGGCGAAGGCGCGCTCGGCGTCCGTATCGTCGAGACGCAGGGCCAAGGCCATGATCTCCGCCGGCACCTCGTCGGCCGCCGCGGCGTAATGCGCGCGCAACTCGTCGCTCAGGGTATCGACGACCTGGGCCTCGGGCGCGTCGTCCCAGGGACGCCGCCGCAGGGAGTCGGCGTGATTGGCAGCGACGATGTGCATGATGAAGTCTGGGCTCGACGGCGTTGCACGGGATGGGGCGCCGGGCGCTCCGGGAGTGGCGTACAACCCGGAGTTGGCTTCAGGTTTCCAAGCCCGGCGTAATTAATTTACCACCCGGCCCGATCACCGCCGGCCCGGTCGTCCCCGAGGGACGCCCCGCCGCCTGCTCGACCCAGGCCAGGATATCCTCGGCGCGCCACGGCTTCGGGATGAAGGTCGCCGACATGCGCAGGTCGCTCGGCTGGTCGCCGGCATCGCCGGAGGTGAGCAGCACCCGCACCCGCGGCCAGGTCACGCCGATGATCCGGGCGAGCTCGAAGCCGCCGATCGGCCCGGGGGTGCGGACATCGGAGAAGACGACGCTCACTTCGTCGGCCCGGTCCTTGAGGATGGCGAGGGCTCGGTCGGCGGTCTCGGCCTCGATCACCGTGAAGCCGGTATCCTCCAGGAGCGTAGCCGCGAGGAAGCGCTCGTCGGGTTGGTCCTCCACGACGAGAATCACGGGCTTCTGTCCGGGCTGTACCGAATCGCTCATGGGCCGGGACACTCTACAGGGGCTGAACGGCGGTCGCGACGATCAGTTCAACGCCCCGATCGCCGCGGTCGGCCGGACCCGCGCAGGCACAGATCCTCCCGCGACCCTGACATATTCGACAAGTTGTGGCCGTGTCCCGGGAAGCACAGCCCACCGGGAACATCTCGCCAAGACGGCGGAAACCGGCGGGTTCAGCCGACGCCGTGGGCTTTCAGGAAGGCGAGTGCCCGATTCCAGCCATCCTCTGCGGCGTCCTTGCGGTAGCTCGGGCGGTAATCCGCGTGAAAACCGTGCGGCGCCTCCGGGTAGATCACCAGTTCGACGCTCTTGCCGGCCTGCTTGGCCTTGTCCCGGGCCTCCTCGGCGGAGGCCGGCGGGATGCCGGTATCGGCGCCGCCGTAGAGGGCGAGCAGGGGCGCGTTGATCTCGGCCGCCACGTCCCCGGCGGTGCGCGGCTGGATGTCGGTCCGCTCGCCGCCGAGGGGCCCGTACCAGGCCACCGCCGCCTTCAGGTCGCGACGATGCGCCGCGTACAGCCAGGCATCCCGCCCGCCCCGGCACCAGCCCATCACCCCGAGCCGGCCGGGATCGCCCTTCGCGGCCGAGGCCGCCCAGGCGGCGGTGGCGTCGAGATCGCCGATCCACTGCGCGTCCGGGGTCTTGGAGATGACGTCCCGGATGATGACCTTGGGATCGGTCATGGTCGAGAGATCGCCCTGGCGGGCATAGAGTTCGGGGGCGACCGCGCAGTAGCCGGCCTTGGCGAGTCGCCGGCAGATGTCCTTGATGTATTCGTGGACCCCAAAAATCTCCTCGATCACCAGCACGATCGGGAATGGGCCTGCGCCGTCCGGCACCGCCCGGTAGGCCGGCATCGGGCCGTCGGCAGCCGGGATCTTCACCTCGCCGGCCTCGATGCCGGCCGCATCGGTGTGGATCACCTGCGCCTCGACACGGGTCGTCGCGACGGTCAAACCGCTGATCAGGCTGGTCATCACGAAACCGCGCCGCGACAGAGGCGCGGTGATCAGGCCGTCGAGCCCGGCATGTGTGGTGTCGGCCATGAACATCTCTCCCGCGTTCTCGCGAAGAGGGCTATCCGGCGAAGACAGCCGCGGTCAAACGACCGAGCGCCTCAGCCCCCTGCTGCAACGAGCGCACGGGCCGGGCGCGGGGCGGCGACGCGGACCGTCTCCGGGAGGGCGCGGGGCTTCAGCACATCGGCTAAGGTGACGAAGGTGTCGGAAGCCGGCGTCTCCACGGCCCGGATGCCGTAGCCCAGGGCGAAGGAGCGGTTCAGACCGGCATCGCGGGCGATCCCGAACAGCTCCAGGGCGCCCAGGAACGCCTCGCGGAACAGGCTCGGCCGGCACCAGCTCTTTTCGGCCATCTGCAACGGCCAGTCCCACAGACCCTCGGCCCGCCGCGCAGCCGCGGCATCCCGGCTGATGAAATAGCCGGTGCCGCGGTGCTCAAGCCCGTCCGCGCTCACCGACCAATCGTCATTGCCGAACAGTTCGGCATCGGCCACGTCGCTCATCGGGTCCTCCGCGCTGTGCCGGCATTCCGAAGCACCGGAACAATGCCGGAACATTGGCGCGGAACATCGCAGCGGTCAAGGCGATTGTTCCCGCTGCGTTCGCAAAGGTCCGTTCCGATTCAGCGGCTCTTGAACAAAGGGTGCTCGACACGGTCGCCGGCCTGGATCCCGAGCTTGGCCGCCGTACCGGCATTGAGTTCGAGGACGGCCGAGACCGGGCTTCCGGACGGGATGATCGCGGTCGACAGAGGCTCGGTATCGGCCGCGACCCGACTCACGATGCCGTCCGGACGGATGAACAGCATGTCGAGCGGCAGATAGGTGTTCTTCATCCACATGGTGACGGGTTCGGTGCGCTCGAAATCGAACAGCATGCCGTGATCGGCGGCCATGTGCCGGCGGAACATCAGGCCCCGGGAGCGGCCGGCATCGTCGCGCATGACCTCGACATCGAACCGCTTCGGGCCGGCCTTGGTGACGATGCTCAGCGGCTCGGTCTTGGCCTGGCTCTCTCGTGCCGGGCTCTGCGCGGAGACGGAACGAAGGGCGGCCGGTGCAGCCAGGACCAGACAGGCGACGGCGGTCGCCTGCGCGACGCGGGAAAGGGCTTTCACAGGCACATGCCTCTCGGGAAACGCGGGTACGGGCGGTGTCAGATAGCGCGTCCGGACCGTGCCGTCAGTGCGAGGTCGGGAGCGCTCCGTCGATCAGGCGGATCTCGGCCGCCATCACACCCTTGGAGCCGTCCCCATAGCGCACCAGCACCGCATCCCCGGGCTTCAGCTCCGCGATGCCGTAGCGACGCAGGGTTTCCATGTGCACGAAGATGTCGGGGGTGCCGTCGCCGCGGGTTAGGAAGCCGAAGCCGCGCAGCCGGTTGAACCACTTCACCACCGCCGTCTCCAGCCCGCTCGTCGGCGTGACGGAGACATGGGTGCGCGGCATCGGCATCTCGGAGGGATGCAGGGCCGCTGATTGGTCGAGGGAGATCACCCGGAACGCCTGCCAGCCCCGCGGGCGCTCCACCGCTTCCACCACGATACGGGAGCCTTCGCTGGCGCCCTGGAAACCGTCCCGCCGCAGGCAGGTGACGTGGAGCAAGATATCGGGGGCGCCGTCATCGGGCACGATGAAGCCAAAACCCTTCGACACGTCGAACCACTTGATGCGGCCGGAGACCTCGACGAGGTCGAGCGCCTCGTCCTCACCCTGCACCGCCTCGGCGGCCCGGGTGTCCTCGATCCGATTGGGGTTTTCCGGCCCGGATCCGCGTTCGTCAGACATGGCCGAGCAACCTACACCGAATCACGCCGCGCGCTCTCACGGCAAGATTAACGAAGTCCTGACGCCCGGAAAGCCCATATGACCGGCACAGGAGCTTTGCCGAGTTGCAATCTTGCCCGGGGGAGGCAGGCCCGCAACAGTCGATCGGTCGCAGCCCGGGCCGGGGAAAGGCGTTTTCACGCCGATCGAGCCGTCCGGATCCCCTTCGTGACCCTGTCCAGCCGAGTTTTCGCGATGGGCCGGCAGGCCACTTCACGTTTTCGAGAGGGTATCGGAGCGGCAAAAGGGCCGGCGTCGCGAAGCGTTCGATGGTGGCGTCCTGGGCGCCGGCGTGGTTTGAGCCACCCGCCATGCAGACCGACGCACCCCGCCCCGCCCCGGCCGCCGCGCAACGCCGCCTGCCGATCATCGACGCCGTGCGGGCGGCGGCGCTCCTGGCGATGGCGAGCTACCACACGCTCTGGGACCTCGGATATGTGCGGCTGACGGCCGAGAACTACGCCCTGACGCCGGCCGGCCACCGGGCGGCCGAGGCGATCGCCGGCACGTTCCTGACGCTGGTCGGGGTCGGGCTGGTGCTGATGAACGGGCGCGGCCTCCGCCTGCGGCCGACCCTGATGCGGCTCGCCCGGATCGGCGGGGCGGCGCTCCTCGTCACCCTCGGAACCTGGCTCGCCTTCCCGGACGCCTACGTGTTCTTCGGGATCCTGCACTGCATCGCCGTGGCGAGCGTCCTGGGCCTGCCGTTCCTGTTCCTGCCGGTCCCCGTGACAGCGCTGGCCGCCGCCGCGATCTTTGCGGCGCCGCTTCTGGTGCACGCGCCGGTGCTCGATGCGCCGATCCTGTACTTCCTCGGCCTCGGCGCGGGGACGCCGCGGACCAACGATTACGTGCCGCTGTTCCCGTGGTTCGGGTTCGTCCTCACGGGGATCGTCCTCGGGCGCCTCGGGCCTCCGCTGCTGGCTCAATCACGCGTTGGCGCCTGGACACCGCGCTCGGCGCTCGGCCGCGTCGCGACCTTCGCGGGGCGCCACAGCCTCGTGGTGTATCTCGTCCACCAGCCGGTGCTGCTCGGGCTGATCACCGGGCTCGTCACTCTGACCGGCCCGAACCCGCTTGCCGGCCTGCGGGCGTTCCGGGCCGATTACGTGAGGATCTGTACGCGCACCGGCGGCGAGCCGCCGCTCTGCCGCATCGCCGCCCGCTGCACCTCCGACGCGCTGCTCAAGGAGGATCTGTTCCGGGAGGATGGCCGGCCGTTCAGCCCGCAGGAGCGGCTACGGGCTCAAGCCCTGTCGCAGGGATGCTACGGGGCGCTCGAGGCGGCGTCTCAGGCGCCGCGGTGAGGTGATGGGTCGACTTCTCCCACCCACGCCCTCATCCTGAGGTGCGAGCGTAGCGAGCCTCGAAGGAGGCCTCCAGTCTGCTCGCGATCCCTGGAGGCCTCCTTCGAGGGCGACGCTGCGCGCCGCCACCTCAGGATGAGGTGTAGGGGGGGATAAAGGGTCCTCGCAGAGCACCCGTCGGCTCGCAGCGAGACCCCCCAAAAATCAATCCTTGGCGCGCTCGACGTAGGCGCCGTCCGCCGTCATCACGACCACCCGGGTGCCGGCGGCGATGTGCGGGGGGACGGTGGTGCGCACGCCGTTCGAGAGCGTGGCCGGCTTGTAGGACGAGGAGGCGGTCTGGCCCTTGAGCACCGGCTCCGTCTCCATGACCTCCAGCGTCACGCGCTGCGGCAGCTCGATGGTCAGCGGCACGTCGTTATGGCTCGCCAGCATCACGACCATGCCCTCCTGGAGGTAGGGGGCGGCGTCACCGACCACATCGGACGGCACCGCGACCTGCTCGTAGCTCTCGGGGTTCATGAAGTGGAACCCTTCGGCATCGCTGTACAGGAAGGTGTGCTCGCGATCCTCCACGAAGGCCCGCTCGACCTGCTCGGTGGTGCGGTAGCGCTCGGACACCTTCACGCCGTCCGTGATCCGGCGCATGTCGAGCTGGGTCACCGGGGTGCCCTTGCCGGGGTGGATGTTCTCGGCGAACAGGATCACGTAGAGCTTGCCGTCCTTCTCGACGACGTTGCCCTTACGGAGCGTTGAGGCGATCACCTTCACGGAATTAGGTCCTGCATTGACAAGGCGGGTCGGCACACGCCAAGCGCGTGCACTGGATCTAGGCCCCGCCACTATCGCATCTGCGACGCCGTTGCCAGCCGGCGGGCATCAACCGGGGCGCGTGGGTTTGAAACCGTGCCGAGGCCGCTCGGAGGAACCGGAATCGGCCCTCTCCACCGAGAGCCTGTCAGGATCGCGCGATGACGACGCTCAGGATCCCCTTGCCCGCCCGACGCCGCCTCCTTCGGGTCGCGCTCGGCCGCTCGGGAGCCGGGCTTTGAGCGGTGTCCCCTCCCCCTGGTGGTCGCCCGATCGCCATGCCGACCGGCGGCCGCGGCTCCTGCTGCGCAACCGCATCCTGGCCGCGTTCCGGGCCTGGTTCGCTGCGCGCGACTTCGTCGAGGCCGAGACCGCCTGCCTGCAGGTCTCGCCGGGCAACGAGGCGCATCTCTCGGCCTTCGCCACCGAGGCGATCGGCGCCAGCGGCGCGCGGACGCCGCTCTACTTGCACACCTCGCCGGAATTCGCCTGCAAGAAGTTGCTGGCGGCCGGCGAGACCCGGCTTCTCAGCGTCGCCCGGGTGTTCCGCAACCGCGAGCGCGGGCCGCTGCACCATCCGGAATTCACCATGCTGGAATGGTACCGCGCCGGCGTGCCCTACACCGACCTGATGGCCGATTGCGCCGACCTGCTGGCGCTCGCCGCCGAGACCGCCGGCACCGGCCGCTTCCGCTATCGCGACCGGGAGACCGACCCGTTCGCCGAGCCGGAGCGCCTGACCCTCGCCGAGGCCTTCAATCGCTTTGCCGGCATCGATCTCCTCGCCACCCTATCGCCCGCCGGCGACACCGACCGCGACGGCCTCGCCGCCGCCGTGGACCAAGCCGGCCTGCGGGTCGCGCCGGACGACACCTGGGCGGATCTGTTTTCCCGGGTGCTGGTGGCCCGGATCGAGCCGCATCTCGGCATCGACCGCCCGACGATCCTGTGCGAGTACCCGATCAGCGAGGCGGCCCTCGCCCGGCCAGCCCCGGACGATCCGCGGGTGGCGGAACGGTTCGAGCTCTATGCCTGCGGGGTCGAGCTCGCCAATGCCTTCGGCGAATTGACCGATCCGGCTTCCCTTCGCAGGCGCTTCGCAGGGGAGATGGCGGAGAAGCTGCGGGTTTACGGCGAAGAATACCCGATCGACGAGGATTTCTTCGACGCATTGGCGGTGATGCCCGACGCCTCGGGGATCGCCCTCGGATTCGATCGCCTGGCCATGCTGGCCTGCGGCGCGAACCGGATCGACGACGTCCTCTGGACCCCGGTGGCGGAGACTTTGCCGTGAATCGCACCCTGCGCAGCGCCGCCGATCTCGCGGCGGCCGGGTTGCTGTCCGGCTCCGAGGCGGACGCCCTGCACGACGTGCTGGCCCGCTACGCCGTCTCGGTCACCCCCGATATGGCCGAGCTGATCGACCTCAATGATCCCGCCGATCCGATCGCCCGCCAGTTCGTCCCGCGGATCGCGGAAAGTGTCGTCGCCCCCGAGGAGCGGGCCGACCCGATCGGCGATGAGGCCCACGCGCCGGTGGTGGGGATCGTGCACCGCTATCCGGATCGGGTGCTGCTGAAGCCGCTGCATATCTGCCCGGTCTATTGCCGCTTCTGCTTCCGCCGGGAGATGGTCGGGCCGGACGGGCTCGGCTCGCTGACCGAGGCCGAGCTCGACGGTGCCCTCGCTTACATCGCCCGGGAGCCGCGGATCTGGGAGGTGGTGCTCACCGGCGGCGACCCGTTCGCGCTCTCTGCCCGGCGGCTCGGACTCATCGCGGAGCGCCTGGCGGGGATCGAGCACGTCCGGGTGATGCGGATCCATACCCGCGTGCCGGTGGTGAAGCCCGATCTCGTCGACGACGATCTGGTGCTGGCGCTCAAGACATTCGGGCGCGCCGTGTTCGTGGCCCTGCACGCCAACCACCCGCGCGAGTTCACCCCGGCGGCCCGGGCGGCCTGCGCCCGGCTGGTCGATGCCGGAATCCCGATGGTCAGCCAGTCGGTGCTGCTACGCGGGGTCAACGACGACGCCGCGACTCTGGAGGCGCTGATGCGGACCTTCGTGGAGAACCGGATCAAGCCCTACTACCTGCATCACGGTGACCTCGCGCCGGGCACCGGCCATCTGCGCACCAGCCTGACCGAGGGGCAGGACCTGATGCGCACCCTGCGCGGCCGCCTCTCCGGCCTGGCGCAGCCGACCTACGTGCTCGACATCCCCGGCGGGCACGGCAAAGTGCCGGTCGGACCCGGCTACCTGCGCGATTCGGAGGGCGAGACGCGGGTGACCGATCCAAACGGGTGCGAGCACGCCTACCCGCCGAAGGCGTGACGGAGATTTTCTGGTGACGATGCGCAAGCTCTGGGGCCGGCTCACTTCGGTGAACGTGCAGAAGGCGGTTTGGGCGCTGGACGAGGCCGGGCTCGCCTATGAGCGGATCGAGGCCGGCGGCGCGCACGGCGGCGTCAACGATCCCGCCTACCGCGCCAAGAACCCGAACGGGCTGGTCCCGACCCTGGAGGAGGACGGGTTCGTGCTCTGGGAGTCGAACGCCATCCTGCGCTACCTCGCGGCCACCGCGCCCGCCCTCGCGCTGCCGGCCGACCCGCGGGCACGCGCCCCTATCGAGCAATGGCTCGATTGGCAGGCCACCTCCTTCACCCCCGCCATGCGCGAGGCGTTCTGGCAGCTCTACCGGTCCGCGAATCCGGACCAAGCCGTTATCGCCGCCTCGCTGAAGCGCTCGGAGGCCTTCGCGGCGATCCTGGAGGTGCATCTGTCCGACCGGGACTACGTGGTCGGCCAAAGCTTCGGCATCGCCGATATCGCGCTCGGCTGCGCGGCGCATCGCTGGCTGAACCTGCCAGCCAAGCGCGTCGAGCGCCCGGCCCTGCGCCGCTGGTACGAGCGGATCGCCGCCCGGCCCGCTGCGGCCCGGGCGCTCGGCGAACCGATCGCTTGAGTCTGAGCTCGGCCTTGCCGGCGCGCCCACGCGATCCACCTTGAGCGGACTCGCCGATCCGTCCGGCGCCAGCCTTCCACGGAGCCTCTGATGGCGATCGACCCGACCCTGCGCGACGCGCTCTCCGCCGTGACGCCGGCGAGCCTGGCCCGAGCATTGGCACGGGCCGGCGTGAAAGCGTTCAGCCCGCGCGGTCTGACCGGCCGTGGGGGTAGCGCCATCGGCCCCGCCTACACGCTGCGGATGATCCCGGCCCGCAACGACGCCGCCGGCGACCTCGCCGCCGCCATCGATGCGATTCCGGAGGGCGCGGTCCTGGTGATCGATGCGGCCGGCTCAGGTCTCGCTCTGCCCTTCGGGGCGATCGTCGCGGCACGGCTCGCCCAGCGCGGCGTGGCCGGTCTCGTCACCGACGGCGCCCTGCCGGATACGGTCGGCCTGCCGGTCTGGTCCGCGCCGGAGGCCGGGAGCGAGACCCTGGCCCTGGTCGGCGCCCGGGAACCCGTGTCCTGCGGCGGTGCCGCGATCCATCCCAGCGATATCGTGGTCTGCGGATCCGGCGGGATCGTCGCGCTGCCGGCCGACCTCGCCGAGCGGGCCGCCCTGGAAGCGGTCGAGCAGCAGCGCCTCGACCTGTGGATTCAGCGCGAAGTCGAGAAGGGCGAGAGCCTCGCCAGCCTGTTGCCGCCGGACGCCGCCGCCCTGGCTCGGTTCGAGGCCGAGACGAAGTCGGCCTGAGTCGAACCATGTTTCTTGCGCTTTCCAAAGTGACTTACTTCTTGGTCACGCCGTCGAATGTCTTCATTTTCCTGGGGTTGATCGGGTTTGCTCTCCTGATGATGCGCCGCCGCGCCGCCGGCATCGCGTTCGGGGCTTTCGGCTTACTCGGGCTGCTGCTCGGCGGACTGACGCCGCTATCCGCGCTGATCCTGCTGCCCCTGGAGCAGAGGTTTGCAGCCTATTCCGCCGCCGATCGCACTCCTCCGACCGGGATCATCGTCCTCGGCGGTGCGATCATGACCGGCGTGTCGGAGGCGCGCGGGCAGATCGTCGTCAATGACGCCGCGGAGCGGCAGATCTATTTCGCCGACCTCGCACGCCGCTTTCCGGATGCGCGTCTCGTCTTCACCGGAGGCAGCGGCGTCGTCGGGGGCGGAACGCCCGAGGCCGACATTGTCAGCCGTGAGGCCGACGCGATGGGTCTGCCCCGCTCTCGGCTGATCCTGGAGAATCGCTCGCGCAACACCTACGAGAACGCGACCTTCTCGGCAGCCCTAGTCCAGCCGAAACCGGGCGAGCACTGGCTGCTGGTCACCTCGGCCTGGCACATGCCCCGGGCGATCGGGTGCTTCCGGCAGGCCGGCTTCACGGTCGACGCCTTCCCGGTCGATTACCGCACCCGGGGCTGGATCGATACGACCCGGTTCAAGGGCTTCGCCTCCGACGGGCTTCTGCAGCTCGATCTGGCCGTTAAGGAATGGATCGGCCTCGCGGTCTACCGGCTCGCCGGCTACACGTCGGATTGGCTGCCGGGGCCGGAGCCGGAGGCCGCACCGGGCAGCGCCAGCCGGTAGATGCCCCGGAAATCGTCCGGGTCGACCGGCTTGCCCTTGCGCAGGATCGCGACCCGGCCGGCATGGGCGAGCCGCACCGCGACCCGGCGTACCGGCTGCATCAGCGGACCCCACCCGTCCGGATGCGGGCCGCCCAGCGCTCGGGCAACCTCGGACGGGCAGATGGTCTTGCCGGCGCCGCGCTCGGCCACGAGGCCGAGCAGGGTCTCCTCGATCGCCGCCTCGTCCGCCTTGGTGGTGTTCATGTCCGTGCCTCCTCGGCGGGGGCCAGGAGCGGACCCTCGTGCGGCCCTTCACCGGCCTCCAGCAGCGCCTTGCGGATCTCTGAGGCGAACTGTCGACGCCACATGATGACGACGACGGCGCTTGTCGAGGCGATCAGCACGTACGGGCTGATGAACCAGCCGAGATAGGCGAGCGCGAAGAAGAACGCCCGCTGCCCGCGGGCGAAGTGCCGCCCGGCGCTGACATTCATCGCCGCGAGCCGCCGGACGGCGCGCATCATCTCGGTATCGCTCACGCCCGAGCCCTTCGGCGGCACCGCGCCGAGCAGGATCGCCGCGTAATTGAACAGCCGGTACGCCCAGGCGAATTTGAAGAACGCGTAGACGAACACCACCGCGAGGCCGGCGACCTTCAGCTCCCAGGTCGTGCGGTTCGCCATCGTCCCGAACGGCAGTGTCGCGAACAGGTTGAGCACGTCGTCGCCGGAGCGCGACAGGGTCAGCACCGAGCCCAGCGCGATCAACGAGGTCGAGGCGAAGAAGGCGGTGCCGTTCTGGAGCGAGGCGTTGATCTGCGTGTCGACCACCCGGTTCTCGCGCCCGATGATCTGCCGGGCCCAGTTGGACCGGTGGACGTTCATGATCTGGCTCAGCGAGATCATGCGCCCGCGCAGGCGGCCGACCGACAGGCCATACGCGACCCAGGCGAGGATGAAATACGCCAGCGCCCCGAGATCGAGGGGCGAAAAGGCGGCGCTACCTGTGGTCAGGTCGATCATGATCTCGGGGGCGCGAAGAGCGGACGATGGAAACGGCCCGAGGGGCCATACCAGTCGCGGCCGCCCCGCAGAACCCGTCGCGCCGCCCCGGACCGGGTCAGCCCCGAAGGATCTCGAACCGGTCCGTCTCCGGCGGATCGCCGCCCTCGTGCACGGCGACATCGGAGACCCGGGCGCCGGGCGGTCCCGACCGGCACAGGGCCACCATCTGATCGACGACGTCCGCCGGGCCGCTGAACAGGGCCTCGACGGAGCCGTCGTTGCGGTTGCGCACGGAGCCGGACAGACCGCGCGCCCGCGCTTCGGCCTGGGTCCAGGCCCGGTAGGAGACGCCCTGGACGCGCCCCTGGATGATGACGGAGACGGTGCGCATCGTGCTCACGAGATAGGCACCGTCCCCAAAAGGCCCGCGCCAATACGCGCGGGCCGCCAAGACCCTTACTCGGCCGCCATCGGGCGACGGATGCCGGCGCCGACCGGGGCGGAGCGCGTCTCGCCGGTGCGGACGTGGGTCGAGTAGAGCATCAGGCCGGTGAAGGCGAGGCCACCGACGATGTTGCCGAGCAGCGTCGGGATCTCGTTCCACAGCAGGTAATCCATGACGGTCAGGTGGCCGCCCATCAGGATCGCCGACGGGAACAGGAACATGTTCACGACCGAGTGCTCGAAGGTCATGAAGAAGAACACCGTGATCGGCATCCACATGGCGATCACTTTGCCTGGGACCGAGGTGGACAGCATCGCGCCGATGACGCCGGTGGAGACCATCCAGTTGCACATCATGGCCCGAACGAAGAGCGTGAGCATGCCGGCGGCGCCGTACTTCTCGTAGCCGAGGGTGCGGGCCTCGCCGATGCCGGCGATTGCCTTGCCGACGGCGTTCGGCTCGGTGGCGAAGCCGAAGGTGAAGACGATCGCCATCATCAGGGCGGTGGTGAGCGCGCCGGCGAAGTTGCCGAAGAACACCAGCGTCCAATTGCGGGCGATGCCGGCCACGGTGACGCCCGGGCGCTTGTCGATCAGGGCGAGCGGCGTGAGCACGCAGACGCCGGTGAACAGGTCGTAGCCGAGCAGGTACAGCATCGAGAAGCCGACCGGGAACAGCAGTGCCCCGACCAGCGGTTGGCCGGTGGTCTGGTTGATGGTCACTGCGAAGGCTGCGGCGAGCGCCAGGATCGCGCCAGCCATGTAGGCCCGGATGAAGGTGTCTTTGGTGGCCATGAAGACCTTCGATTCACCGGCATCGACGGCCTTCTTCACGAAATCGGCGGGCGCCAGATAGGACATGCGAACCTCTCCCCGCACGCGGCCGCCGATCGCCGTTGACCGAATGGCACGCTGCGCAATCACGACAGCTGGCCGGAGCGTAGGGTGGTGTCGCCGCCCCGGTCGATCGCGAGCAAGCAGGTTGCGTACCAGTTGCCGCGCGTTCAGGCGGGAGGGCCACGCATCCAGCGACTGAGTTCGCGAATATAGGCGGGCGGCAGCTGTGCGGCGCGCGCGGCGTCCAGCACGGCGTCGAGATAGCCCGGCCGCGGCCTGCCGGGTGCGGTGGAGCGGCCCAGATAGATCAGGGCGCGCTTGACCCCGCTGGTCGTGGTCACCGGCAGCGTCGCCTTGGCGTAGAGGCCACCGGCGACGCCCTCGTAGCGGTCGAGGGCCGGGATGTCGTCGAGGGCCAATTCCCACAATACGCCATGGACGGCGCGAGCGGGATCCCGAACCACCGAGGCGTAGCCCTCGCGCATGATGATGAACCGGTGCCCCGGCAACCGCCCGCCGCCGATCAGACGCGACACCGGGCAGCGCAGGGCCATCGCGGCGGCATCCATGTTCGCGCCGTAGGCGAAGTAGAGCGGCATACCGCAGTGATCAGCGACCGACCGGCCGGGTCACTTCCCGGATTCGCGCTCGTCGCGCTGCACGGCCCACTCGTTCGCACGCATCGCCGCATAGGCTACCGCGAGCGTGATGGCGGGAATCACGAACGTCACGAAGATTTCGCCCGAACTCATAGCCTGATGCTCCGCAGCACGCGTCTACCCATCCAATGTAAGCCGATGGCCGTGCAAAGCCAGATCGCCGCAAAAAAGGCGGTTGCCGGACGTAGAGGGGGCGCGTTCGCGATCCCGAAACTAATTGCGGTAATTGGCGTCACGAAACCGATGACGACGTAAGCCACCGCGATGTTGTTCAGCGCGGTGGCCAGAAGCTTCGTCTGCTCGTTGTGAACCGCGCTCACGACGAACACGCTATAATCAGGCGAATTCTAGGATCACCGCGTCGACCGCAAGGCTGTCGCCTTCCTTGGCGTGGATTTTCGCCACTGTCGCGTCGCGTTCGGCGCGGAGCATGTTCTCCATCTTCATCGCCTCGACCACCGCGATCGGCTCGCCGTTCTTCACCTCCTGGCCCTCGGTGACCAGGATCTGCTTCACGAGGCCCGGCATCGGGCAGAGCACCTGCTTGCCGGAGCCGGCCTGCTCCTTCACCGGCATCAGCGCGGCGAGCTCGGCCTCGCGGCGGGTGTAGACCCGCGCCTCGGCCGCCGCGCCGGCATGCTGCAGGAACACGCCGTTCAGCAGGCCGTGCACTTGGATGGCGACGCGCTCGGCGCCGATCGTGCCGATCCAGACCGGCTCGCCCGGGCGCCACGCGCTCGCCACCGTGAGCGCGGTGCCATCGTCCCGGGTGACGATCAGGTCTTCACCCTCTGGCTCGACGGTGACCGGGTAGGATTGCCCGGCCAGGATCACGACGCGGTCCCGCTCGAAGGCGAACAGGCCGGGCGCGCGCATCTGCCCGGAGATCCCGCGTTTGCGCTGGTTGAGCTTGTGGTCGATCGCCGCTGCGGCGGCCATCATGCGGATCGCCACCGCGCCCGCGGGCTCCGGGGCGACGAAGCCGTTCGGGAACTCCTCGGCGATGAAGCCGGTGGAAAGTTCGCCCGCCTGCCAGCGCGGGTGCGCCATCAGCGCCGAGAGGAACGGGATGTTGTGGCGGATGCCGTCGATCGCGAAGGCGTCCAGCGCGTCGCCCTGCGCGGCGATCGCCTCGGCGCGGGTCGGGGCCCAGGTCACCAGCTTGGCGATCATCGGATCGTAGTGGATCGCGATCTCTCCGCCCTCCTCCACGCCGGTGTCGTTGCGCACGATCGCGGTGCCCTGCCGACCCTCCTCCGGCGGCCGGTAGGTGGTCAGGCGGCCGATCGAGGGCAGGAAGTTGCGGGTGGGATCCTCGGCGTAGACGCGGCTCTCGACCGCCCAGCCGTCGAGCTTCACCTGCTCCTGCGTCAGCGGGAGATTCTCGCCGGCTGCGACCCGGATCATCAGCTCGACGAGATCGAGGCCGGTGATCATCTCGGTGACCGGATGCTCGACCTGGAGGCGGGTGTTCATCTCCAGGAAGTAGAAGGACTTGTCCTGGCCAGCGACGAACTCGACCGTGCCGGCGGAATCGTAGGCCACGGCCTTGGCGAGGGCGACGGCCTGCTCGCCCATTTTCCGGCGGGTCTCGGCGTCGAGCAGCGGCGACGGCGCCTCCTCGATCACCTTCTGATTGCGGCGCTGGATCGAGCACTCGCGCTCGCCGAGATAGACCACATGGCCGTGCTTATCGCCGATCACCTGGATCTCGATATGCCGGGGGTCGGTGATGAACTTTTCCACGAACACTCGGTCGTCGCCGAAGGACGAGGACGCCTCGGACTTGGCGCGGGCGAAGCCCTCTGCGACCTCGCCCGACGAATGGGCGATGCGCATGCCCTTGCCGCCACCGCCGGCCGACGCCTTGATCATCACCGGGTAGCCGATCCCGTCGGCGATCTCGACGGCGTGCTCGGGGCTCTCGATCACGCCGAGATAGCCGGGGACGGTGGAGACGTTGGCGGCCGCGGCCGCCTTCTTGGATTCGATCTTGTCGCCCATGGCGGCGATGGCGCCGGGATTGGGGCCGATGAACACGATGCCGGCGGCTTCGAGCGCCTTCGGGAAGGCCTCGCGCTCGGACAGGAAGCCGTAGCCGGGATGGACCGCCTGGGCGCCGGTCTGCCGACAGGCCTCGACGATCTTCTCGATGACCAGATAGGACTGCGCGGCGGCGGCGGGGCCGATATGGACCGCCTCGTCGGCCATGGCGACGTGGACCGCGTCGCGGTCGGCGTCCGAATAGACTGCGACCGTCCTGATGCCCATCTTCCGGGCGGTCTTGATGACCCGGCAGGCGATTTCGCCCCGGTTGGCGATCAGGATCTTATCGAACATCGCTGGCGCATCGCTCTCGAGATCGCCGGATTGCACACCGGCTTGACTGTCCCGATAGATCAGTTGTGCCGCTGACGGAAGCTGCGCCTTGGTCTTAGGCTCAAGCCGCGAGGGCGAAGGTGATGCGCGGAGCCTGGCTCGCCTCGCGGGTCCAGCGGTTGGCGTCGAGGGCGAAGGCCATCAGAGCCTCGGCGCTGCCCTGCGCTTCCCGGACGATTTCCATGGCGATCCGGGCGCCGACCGGGCTCGGGCCATCGCGGCCGGTGAGCGAGCCGGCGAGCCAGGCGGCGACCTCCCGGTCGATATAGCCGGTCGGGCGCAGGCCCCACACGGCGAAGTCGACCACCGAGGCGACCAGGAAGTCGGCGAAGTCGTCGGAGCCGATCACCGCGCGCTCCAGGGCGATCAGCATGTCCGCCTCGTCGCGGCTCATGATCCCCTCCGGCAGCACCTCGCGCTTGAGGACCAGGAGGTCCTCGTCGCTGATCGCGCCAGTCGAAACGGCATGGTTGCAGAACTGTTGAACGGAGATCATGGTCATGGCTGCCTGCTCCTCCGACCTTTGCTGCGGTCGGTGCTTGTCCCGGTGTGATGTGAACTTACGGGACGGCACCCCTGCCGGAAGTTAACGGCAAGATCTGAACGGAAGTTCAGGTAAACACGGACCGAGCAAGCAGGCTTATTGGGACGTTGATCAGTTGCGTTACCGGACGATGACCGTGGCCCCGACGGGCACGCGGTTGAACAGGTCCACCACGTCGATGTTGCGCATGCGGATGCAGCCCGAGGAGACCGCCTGTCCGATCTTCTCCGGCTCGTTGGTGCCGTGAATCCGGTAGAGCGTGTCCTTGCCGTGATCCGCCAGATAGAGGGCGCGGGCGCCGAGCGGATTCATCGGGCCGCCCTGCATGGCGTGGACGTGGGGCCAGCGCTTGATCATCTCGGCCGGCGGGTTCCAGGCCGGCCATTCCGCCTTGCGGTCGACCGTGGCGGTGCCGGTCCAGCCATAGGCCTCGTCGCCCACCGACACCCCGTAGCGGATCGCCTTGCCGTCCGGCAGCACGAGGTAGAGCTGGCGCTCCTTGCTCTCGACGACGATCGTGCCCGGCGGCTTCCCGGTCGGGTCGCTCACCTGGTAGCGGGCGAAGTGCGGATCGAACTCGGCCTCGGGCACGAGGGCCATGAACTCCGCGTCGCGGGCCGAGACTTTCGGGTCCGGCACGGCTTTGAACGTGCAGCCCGCGAGCAGCACGGCGCAGGCGATGACCGGGATGATGCGCATGCGGCTGTCCTCGGACGGCTTCCGGGCGTCGGGCGTGCCCCACCCGGTCGCGACGCGTCCCGCGGAAGATTTGAGCAACTATAACCAGGGCGGGCACCCCGCCGTAGTCCGCGCGTTGCGGCCATGGCACATTGCCGGCTCCTGTTGCAGGCGCGCGACAGGACCGCATCCGGGAGTGACCGTCGTGACCACCCTCTACGTGAGCCATCCGGCGAGTTTCGACCACGAGGTTCCGGAGGGGCATCCGGAGCGGCCGGCGCGGATGCGGGCGATCGAGCGCGCCCTGGAAGACGAACGCTTCGCCGGCCTGGTGCGGGTGGCCGCGCCGCGGGCGGAAATCGAGGTCGCGACCCTGGCGCATCCGCGCGACTACGTCGACGCGCTGGTCGCCGCCGTGCCGGAGCACGGCATGGTCGGGATCGATGCCGACACGATCCTGTCCGCCGGCAGCCTGGAGGCGACGCTGCGGGCGATCGGGGGCGCCAACCACGCCCTCGACTCGGTCATGGCCGGCGAGTGCCGCAACGCCTTCGTGGCGATGCGCCCGCCCGGCCACCATGCCGAGCGGACCCGATCCATGGGCTTCTGCCTGTTCAACCACGCCGCCATCGCGGCCCGCTATGCGCGGGAGAAACACGGCGCCGAGCGCGTCGCTCTCGTCGATTGGGACGTCCACCACGGCAACGGCAGCCAGGACATCTTTTGGGACGATTCGAGCGTGCTCTACGCCTCGACGCACCAGATGCCGCTGTTCCCGGGCAGCGGCGCCGCCTCCGAGCGCGGCGAGAAGGACACGATCGTCAACGTGCCGCTGCGGCCCAACGACGACGGCGCGGTGTTTCGCGAGGCGTTCGAGGCCGGCATCCTGTCACGCGTGGAAACGTTCCGGCCCGACGTGATCGTGATCTCGGCGGGTTTCGACGCCCACCGCCTCGATCCTCTGGCGAATCTCCGGCTCGAGGCGGAGGATTTCGGCTGGGCGACCCGCAAGCTGATGGAGGTGGCCGAGCGTTGCGCCGGTGGCCGGATCGTCTCGGTGCTGGAGGGCGGCTACAGCCTGGAAGGGCTTTCCAAATCCGTCTCAGCCCATGTGGATGCGCTGATGGGGCGGTGACGCACGGCGATCGGATTTGGCTTGCGGGCGGTGCGATCGGCGGCATGATCGGTCGGGTCAGAATCGATCGGACACGTGCCGCCGGTGAAACGCTGCGTCTTCCCCACATGGATACATCGCCTTGAGAGCGTCGGGCCTTCGGTCAGATTCGGGGGCAGTCGATGACGCTGGCCGGCTTTTTCACCTACGCTCTGGCGCTCGGCATCGCCGCGGCGGTCCCGGGCCCGGGGATCATCGCACTGGTCGCGCGAGCGCTTAGTTCGGGCTTCCGGGCCGCCATGGCCTTCTCGGTGGGGCTGATCCTGGGGGATCTGATATTCCTGTCCGCCGCCGTGTTCGGGCTTGCCTTGATCACGGAGACGTTGGGCGAAGTCTTCGTCGTCGTCCGGCTCTGTGCCGGCCTCTATCTGGCCTACCTGGCGGTGCGCCTGTGGCGCTCGGCCGGGAAGACCGATCGGATCGAGGGCGGCCCCGCGGATCGGCCGTTCGCGAGCTTCATCGCGGGGATCACCGTCACCCTGGCTAACCCCAAGACGATCGTGTTCTACCTCGCCGTGCTGCCCACGATCGTCGACCTCAGGACGGTCACGGCGGGCGACTTCTGCGTTCTCGTCGGACTGACGGCGCTGGTGCTGGCGGCGGTGGTGACGCCCTACGCCGCCCTGGCGGCCCGGGCGCGGGATTCGCTGCGGAAACCGGTGTTCCGAGCCCGGCTGAACCGGAGCGCGGCCGCCATCATGGCCGGCGCGGCGGTCTGGACCGTCGCGCGCCGGGCCTGAGGGCTCACCCCTCCAGCGGTTCGTCACCCAGAAGCTCGATGCCGAAGCCCGAGAGGCCGACATAGGAGCGGGCCGAGGTCGCGAGGTTGCGGATCGAGACGACGCCGAGGTCGCGCAGGATCTGGGCACCGAGACCGACCTCGCGCCACTGGCGGGCGCGCACGGCCTCCGTCCCCTCCTCCTTGGTGCTCTTCAACGGGACGCCGGCGGTGCCGTCGCGCAGGTAGACCAGCACCCCGCGGCCGGCTGACGCGAAGCGCTTGAGCACAGCGTCGATCTGCTTGCCCCCGCCGATCACGTCAGCGGCGACGTTGGAGCGGTGCAGCCGCACCAGCACGTCGCGGCCATCGCCGATATCGCCCATCACGAAGGCGAATTGCTGGATCGCCTCGAAGGGGGTCGAGAACGCGTAGGCCGTCACCTCGCCGTGGTTGGACTGGACGGTGAAGTGCCCGACCCGCTCCACCAGCCGGTCCCGCGCCTGCCGATAGGCGATCAGGTCGGCCACCGAGACGCGCTTCAGCCCGTGCGTCTCAGAGAAGGCCTCGATCTGGGGCCCCTTCATCACGGTGCCGTCGTCGTTGGCGAGCTCGCAGATCACGCCGACGGGGGGCAGCTCGGCCAGCTTGCACAGGTCGACCGCGGCCTCGGTATGGCCCGAGCGCATCAGCACGCCGCCGTCGCGGGCGATCAGCGGGAAGACATGGCCGGGGCGGACGAAATCGCCGGCGCCCATGTTGCCGTTGGCGAGCGCCCGCACCGTGTTGCAGCGCTGTTCCGCGGAAATGCCAGTTGTGAGGCCGTGCTTCACGTCGACCGTGACCGTGAAGGCGGTGCCGAGCGGCGCATCGTTCGAGGCCACCATTGGGTCGAGGTGCAGCCGCCGGGCCTCGTCCTGTGTGATCGGCGCGCAGACGATGCCGCAGGTGTTGCGGATGATGAACGCCATCTTCTCTGGCGTGCACAGCGAAGCCGCGACGACGAGGTCGCCCTCGTTCTCGCGATCGTCATCGTCGGTGACGACCACGATCTCGCCGCGGGCAAAGGCTGCGATGGCCTCGGTGACGGTGCAATGGGGCACGGATCGCTCTCTCGTCTCGCTTCTCCCCGCCCACCAGGGGAGGAAAGGCCTGGCTCGCGCACCGCCGGCAGGGATCCCAGTCCGGCGCGCGCGAGCCTGTGAAAGTTTCGGACTCGGAGCTTAGCCGATCGCGGCGCGATCGGGCACGGCCCCGGCGGTTCAGGCCGCTCCCACCTGCCCGCGATGGCGTAGATAGTGATCGGCCAGCACGCAGGCCATCATGGCCTCTGCCACCGGCACGGCGCGGATGCCGACGCAGGGATCGTGGCGGCCCTTGGTGATGAGATCGACCTCGGCGCCGTCGCGGGTCACCGAGCGGCGCGGGGTCAGGATCGAGGAGGTCGGCTTCACGGCGAAGCGCACCACCACCGGCTCGCCGTTGGAGATGCCGCCGAGGATGCCGCCCGCATGGTTGGCGAGGAAGCGCGGGCGCCCGCCATTGCCGGCCCGCATCTCGTCGGCATTGTCCTCGCCGCGCAAGGCGGCGGCCGCGAATCCGTCGCCGATCTCGACCCCCTTCACGGCGTTGATCGACATCATCGCCGCGGCGAGATCGGCGTCGAGCTTGCCGTAGACTGGGGCGCCGAGCCCCGGCGGCACGCCCTCGGCCACCACCTCGATCACCGCGCCGACGGAGGAGCCGTCCTTGCGGATCTCGTCGAGATAGGTCTCGTACAGGGCAGCCGCCTCGGCATCGGGGCAGAAGAACGGGTTGTTGCCGACTTCCGCCCAGTCCCAGCGCGACCGATCGATGGCGTGCGGTCCCATCTGCACCAGGGCCGCCCGGATGGTGATGCCCGGCACCACCTTGCGCGCCACGGCGCCGGCGGCGACCCGCGCCGCGGTCTCCCGCGCCGAGGAGCGGCCACCGCCGCGATAATCGCGGATGCCGTATTTGGCGTCGTAGGTGTAGTCGGCGTGGCCCGGACGGTAGCTGTCACGGATCTCGGAATAATCCTTCGAGCGCTGATCGGTATTCTCGATCATCAGGGCGATCGGCGTGCCGGTGGTGAACTGGCGCCCGCCGGTGCGGTCGTCCGAGAACACCCCCGACAGGATCTTCACCTGGTCGGGCTCGCGGCGCTGGGTGGTGAAGCGCGACTGGCCGGGTTTGCGGCGGTCGAGCTCGGCCTGGATCTCCTCCACCTCCAGCGCCAGCCCGGGCGGACAGCCATCCACCACGCAGCCGAGCGCGACCCCGTGGCTCTCGCCGAAGGTCGTGACGCGGAACAGGTGGCCGAACGAGTTGTGAGACATGACGCGGCCCGTCTAGCGCGGGAGCGCCGGGGGCACAAACGGCGGATAGGCGTCAGACCGATCTGTAAGCTGTTTGCTCGCCGAATCGAACAGAGTGGATTTGCCAGAGACCGGGGACGCTCCCCTATCGACGGCCATCGGCTCGCTTCGCAATATGTATCGCGCCGAAACCGAGAATGAGGGCTGCGGCCGGCACGCTCAGCAGGACGAGAACGTTCAAGACACTCATCACGCCAACTCCCTCAGCAAGCCCCACGCTGCATAATGTAGCGTTCCGCTGGTGATCCAGCAAACGACCGCGATGCCGACCATCACCGGTATCGGCACGCTCGGCGTGTTGGATGTGTATAGAATTGCAAAGATCGGGGCCAACCCACCAACAGTGAAAATCGATCCAGCGATGGCGTTAACGTAACCCGCCGTCAGCTTCGTTCGCTCATTTGCAATCAACACAGTGCGAGCCGATGGTTTCGGCATGAAAAGCGATTGATCCATCCATCGCGACCCGGCTGAGAATCCTCAGTAAATCTGGGCTCGACACATTGTCGTAGAAAGCTGGAATGCTCCTGCGCATCGCGACCTTCCACAAAAATGACCCGGACTGATCAGGGGCACTTGCGGACCGGTACTTCAAGGCCGCCCCGCGCCTTGAGCGTTCGATGAACCGCCGCTCCAGCAACGAGATCCTCCGTCAGCCAGCGCTCGAACGGATTTTCGACGCCAGCGGCAGAAAGCGTGCACCTCAGTCGGCGCCCGCTGGCCCGCTTCGCCATATGTATCGCGCCGAAGCCGAGGATTAACGCCGCGGCCGGCACGCTCAGCAAGACGAGGAGATTCGTGATGTACATCACAGCAGCTCCTCGCACCATCATCGGCCAAACTGTCTGGTTCGACAAACCGGACAATTTTGGCTGCTCGAACGGAACTGTACCTGGACTTAACTCATCCCGCGCTCAAGCTTGACCATGCACTGTCCGTCGCCGGAGGAGGTGCGCACTAAGTCGGGAGCATGCGTGGTGTTGGTGGTGGACATATGCATCGCGCTCGTGGTGGTCACGATATTCGGCTTGAATTTCGTGGCGATCAAGATTGCTCTTATGGCCTCTCCGCCGTTGCTTTTGACCGGCCTGCGCTTCCTGCTCGCGGCCTTCCCGGTCCTCTTGATCTTGAAGCCGCCGCGGACGTCCCTCCGCATCGTCGTTGCGTTCGGTTTCGTTCTCGGCGTCGTGAAGTTTGGGCTTCTCTTTCTAGGAATGGCGCTTGGCATGCCTGCGGGCCTGTCCTCGCTCGTGCTGCAGACGCAGGTCTTCTTCACGATCGGGCTCGCCTTCCTGGTCTTCGGCGAGCGTCCGAGCGGGCTCCAGCTGCTCAGCGCGCTGATCGCCGGCTGCGGGGTCGGCGTCATCGCCGCCTGGCAGGGACAGCATGCGCTTCTGGGGGCCTTTCTGCTCGTCATCGGGGCGGCCTTGTTCTGGGGCGTCGCCAACGTGATCGTGAAAGCCGCCGGCCGAATCGACATGCTCGCCCTGATGGTCTGGGGCAGTCTGGTAGCGGCACCGCCGCTCCTCGCCCTATCGCTGGTGATCGAAGGCCCCGACGCCATCACAACCGCGTTCCTGCGGGCGGATGCTCAAACCTGGGGCGCCGTTCTGTTCATCGCCTATCCGACGACGATCCTCGCCTTCGCGCTCTGGAACCGGTTGCTCAGCCGCTATCCCGCCGTCACGGTGACGCCGTTCGCCCTGCTGATCCCGATCATCGGCTTGTCCAGCTCGCGATGGCTTCTCGCCGAGCCCTTCGAGGCCGCCGCCGCGGCTGGCGCCGCGCTCATCTTCTTCGGGATCGCGCTCGATGTGCTGGTCGCTTGGTTCCGACAGCGTCGAGCCGGGGGACCTCGCTCCACAACCGCCATCACGGCAGTCCTGAGAGACCGCCCCGCGCCTTGAGCGCCCGATAAGCCGACACCCCGACCGCGAGATCCGCCCGCAGGCGCCACTCGTCGCCGAGAGCGTCGAGGTCGTAGCTGAGGCCGAGAATGTGGGCCGCCTCGTAGCCCTCCGGCAATTCGCCCGCGCTGCCGAGGGTGATGGACCGGTTCGGCAGCTTGTCGGCGAAGTCGGAGAGGCGGGCGCGGAGAGCGTCGCCGCTGGCGCGTAGATAGGCTTCGGCGCGCGGCCCGTGCTCGCTGATCGCGGCCACCGTCCCCTGCGCCAGCGACAGGTGGACGACCTCGCGATGCGCCGGGAACAGGTAGACGAGATAGTATCCGCGCGTAGCGCTGGTGGTGACGGCGGGGTCGAACACGGCGAGCCAGGGCACGGCCGCCCAGTTGCTGCCGCGTCCGGGGCTGCCCTTCACCAGGAATGAGCCGTCGATGGTTTCGAGGGCGGCGCGCAGCTCGTCCGGTGCGCCCCGCCGGATCACCGCCGCCAGGGGATGCCCGGCCGGCGGATCGAGCCGGGCGAGCGGATATTCCTCGACGATCCGGCGCAGGGCGTGGCCGAGGCTCACATCGCGACCGGCATCAGGCCGGAACCTGCTCGATCCCGGTCGGCTCCGTCTCCGGCGTCTGGTTGCGCCCGTGGCGGAAGCTGGAGAGCGCCTGATAAGTCTTGAGCCGCGCCCGCATCAGCGAGCCGAGCGGGCGGTGCGCCGCGAGGCTGTGGGCCGGCCGGAAGGACAGGACGTCGTTCGCGTAGCGGGTGCGGGCCTCGGATTGGGAATCCTGGGCCGGCAGGACAAGGCGCGCGACCGTGCGATAGGGGCTCTCCCTCTCGTCCCAACGCTTCGACGCATCCTCCACCGGCATGGCGTTGAGATTCGTGCAGAGCTGCGCGCGAATCTCGAACACGGCCGTATGCCCTCCGAAATAAGCCGTGACAGCATGCCGGAACGCGTCCGGGTCCTCGCCCGGATGCAGTTTCTCGTCGGCCAGGGATTCCTGCTTCGGGCCGGCCGGGAAAGCGGCGATCTTGGCGACGTGGTCGCCGTAGCGGAGCGCGGCCTGCGAGTAATACGGCTCGGCCAGCGGATGCAGCGGCTCGTGCCCGAAGAAGTCGAGGAGCGGCGAACTCTCGCCTGTCACCGCCTTCACGACCGTATCGATGGCCCGTGCCGTCCCCGAGACGGCGGCTTTCAAGGCTTCCGGCGCCTTCGTGCCGGCCTCCAGCTGCTTCATGCTGCCGAGGAAGCCTTTGGCATCCGGGTTCGGAAAGACCGGGCCGGTGGCGAGCACGAAGTCCTGGGTCTCCGCGCCGTGGCCGGGCAGCTTTTCCCCCTCGACGCCCAGCACCTTGATCGCCATGCCCCGGTGGGTCGAAACACTATCCTTCAGGAGTTCGCCCGGTCCCTGCGCGAAGCGCACGATCACCGGATAGGTGCCGCCCTTGGCGAACAGGCCCTGCTTCAGCTCGGGCGGGAGATCGTCCGGCACCTGAAGCTCGCCGATGACCACGCCGCTGACCTTAGCGTGCGAGGCGCGCACCGCGTGACCGTAACGGTCGGCCGTGGTCTCGCTCTCGCGGGTCATCGACGCGATGATCGCGTCGATGGTGTCGTTCTCATCCGGAGCCGGCGTCTCGATGCCGTCGTGATAGCGCACATACATCTCTGCCAAGGTCTTTAATCCCGATTGCGTCCTATCGGGAGCCAACAGCCCGGCCATGCGTCGGTTGCCCGCGCGGGGATCAGGCATTCGGTCGCGCCAGGACCCCGCCGGTCATCGGCTCGCGCACTCCGGTGGTCGGCGGGAAAGTGATCGGCAGGCCCCGGAGCGAGCGCACCGCGAGATACGCGAAGGCCTGCGCCTCCAGGTAAGCCGAGGACCAGCCGATCGCGTCCGCGGTCGTGATCTCGGCGCGCAGATGGTAGTTCAGCAGCCGCACCAGCTCGCCGTTGCGCGCCCCGCCGCCGGCCACGATCCAGCGGGTCGGGATCTCGGGGGCGTGGTCCAGCGCCCGGGCCACCGCCCGCGCCGTGAACGCCGTGAGCGTCGCGGCCCCGTCCTCGGTGGAGAGCTGGCCGGCGAGCTTGTGCGAGAACCAGTTCCGGTCGAGCGATTTCGGTGGCCGGCGGAAGAAGAACGGGTGCATCAGCAGCCAGGCGAGCAGCGGCTCGTCGGCGCGGCCGCGGGCGGCAGTGCGGCCGCCATCGTCGAGGTTCTTGCCCTCGCGCTCCTGCATCCACTCGTCGATCAGTGCGTTGCCGGGGCCGGTATCGAAGGCGATCACGCCGCCCTTGGAATCGATCAGCGTCGCGTTGGCGACGCCGCCGATGTTGAGGATGCCGAACGGGCCGTCGAAGCCAGAGGCTTCGGCCAGGGCCTTGTGGAACACCGGCACCAGCGGCGCGCCCTGGCCCCCGGCCTCGATATCGGCCCGGCGCAGGTCCGAGACGACCGGGATGCCGAGCCGGGTGGCCAGCGCCTGCCCGTCACCGATCTGGATCGAGATGCGCTGGTCCGGCCGGTGGATCACGGTCTGCCCGTGGAAGCCGATGACGTCGATGGACTCGGCGCTCAGGCCGTTCTCAGCCAAAAAACGCTCGACCGCCTCGGCATGCGCCTGGGTGACGAACGCCTCAGCCTCGGGCAGGCGCCCAGGGCGGTCGCCCGGATGGAGCACCGACTCGGCATCCTTGGTGGCGGCCCGCAGCAGCGCCTTTTCCTCGTCGGAATAGCCGCGGTAGCCCGTTGGCCCGAGCGGCTCGAGGAAGTTGTTGTGGCCTCGGACGACGTGGACCCGCTCGCCGTCGGTCTCGATCAGCGCGATGTCGACGCCGTCCAGCGAGGTGCCGCTCATCAGTCCGATCGCGCGCATCATCGCCATTGTGCTCGACCCCGTGCCTTTCGGCCAACGCCCTGCTAAGAGCGCGCCGTATCCTGAACCCCAGCAGCGCGAGCTAGCACGCAGAGCCTCGGCCTGTCGCGCCGGCTCGCGATCCGAGACCGCAGCCATGACCGCCGAGAGCTTCGCGCCGAAATCCGACTTCCTGCGGATCCTGACCGAGCGCGGCTACATCCACCAGACTTCGGACCTCGCCGGGATCGACGCCGCGGCGCTCGAAGGGCGCCTCACCACTTATGTCGGTTACGATTGTACGGCGGCCTCGCTCCATGTCGGTCACCTGCTGTCGATCATGATGCTGCACTGGCTGCAGGCCACCGGGGGCAAGCCGATCGCCCTGATGGGCGGCGGCACTACCCGCGTCGGCGACCCGTCCGGCCGCGACGAGACCCGCAAGATCCTCACCGTCGAGCAGATCGACGCCAACAAGGCCGAGATCCGCAAGACCTTCGACCGGTTCCTGCGCTTCGGCCAGGGTTCTACGGATGCGGTGATGGTCGACAACGCCGAGTGGCTGACCAAGCTCAACTACATCGAGATGCTGCGCGACATAGGGCGTCACTTCTCGGTGAACCGCATGCTGTCGATGGACAGCGTCCGCCTCCGCCTGGAGCGCGACCAGGAACTCTCGTTCCTGGAATTCAACTACATGATCCTGCAATCCTACGACTTCGTGGAGCTGAACCGCCGCTACGGCTGCGTCCTGCAGATGGGCGGATCGGACCAGTGGGGCAACATCGTCAACGGCATCGATCTCGGCCGGCGCATGGGCACGCCCCAGCTCTACGCCCTGACCTGCCCGCTGCTGACCACGTCGTCGGGCGCCAAGATGGGCAAGACCGCCGCCGGCGCCGTCTGGCTCAACCCGGACGTGCTCAAGCCCTACGATTACTGGCAGTTCTGGCGCAACACCGAGGATGCGGACGTGGCCCGCTTCCTCAAGCTGTTCACGCTGTTGCCGATGGAGGAGGTCGCGCGGCTCGCGGCGCTCACTGGCTCCGAGATCAACGCAGCCAAGACGGTGCTCGCCACCGAGGCCACGGCGCTGATGCACGGCCGCGAGGCTGCCGAGGCCGCCGCCGAGACCGCGCGCAAGACATTCGTCGAGGGGACGCTGGCCGCCGACCTGCCGAGCGTCACCGTACCGGCCGCGACCCTGGAAGCGGGGCTCGGCGTGCTGACGGCGTTCGGGCCGGAGATCGCCAAGCTCGTCCCCTCGACCAGCGAGGCGCGGCGCCAGATCAAGGGTGGCGGCTTGCGGGTCAACGATGCCGCCGTGACGGACGAGAAGGCTTTGCTGACGCCGGCGGACCTGACCCAGGATGGCGTGATCAAGCTGTCCTTCGGCAAGAAGCGGCACGTGCTGCTGCGGACGGCGTAGGGTTCGCTACGCGCGCGTTCTGGCAAGGTACGCTTTCGTCCCATCGAACGAGGCTAAAAAAGCCCGGGCTGATTTTTTGCCCCCGCATCGCGCAGGCAGATCGGGCGTCAAGAAAGGACGCCATACGTTTGGGACCTCGAGAGTTTCGCAGGCGCTCGAGCATCCACATTGTCATCCCGGGGCCGCGAAGCGGAGCCCGGGATCTATAAACGCCGACAGCTCAAGCACTTGCACCGTCGGCGGATCTGGATTCCGGGCTCGCCTGCGGCGCCCCGGAATGACAAGGTGATCATTCTCGCTGTTGTGGCGTCGCCGGCAAACGACTGCGTGTTTTCAGCCCGAAATTCGAGGAAGCACGTCTCGCCTCGACAATCGTTGCCGAAGGCGAGCCCCTTACGGATCCAACCCTTCCGCCGCCCGTCGCGCCGCGCGCAGCTTCTCCACCCGGGCCACCGAGAATACCGAGGCCTCGTAGAGAATCAGCATCGGCAGGGCGAGTGAGAGCTGCGAGATGACGTCCGGCGGCGTCAGCACGGCCGCGACGACGAAGACCAGCACGATCGCGTAGCGGCGCTTCTCGCGCAGGAAGGCGGCGTCGATGATGCCGATCTGGCCGAGCAGGGTCAGAATTACCGGCAGCTGGAACGCGATGCCGAAGGCGAAGATCAGCGTCATGATCAGCGAGAGATACTCGTCGACCTTGGGCAGCAGCTTGATCGTCGGCTCGCCATCGACGCCGACCTGCTGCAGCGACACCGAGAATTTTATCAAGAGCGGCATCGCCAGGAAGAACACCACCAGCGCGCCAAGGACGAAAAAAATCGGCGTGGCCACCAGGTAGGGCAGGAACGCCTTGCGCTCGTTGCGGTAGAGGCCCGGCGCCACGAAGGCGTAGATCTGCGTGGCGATCACCGGGAAGGCCAGGAACGCGGCACCGAACACGCTGAGCTTGATGTTGGTGAAGACCTGCTCGAGGAAATGCGTCGCGATCAGCTCGGCATTCTGCACGCCCACGATCGAGACGTAGGGGTAGACCAGGATGTTGTAGATATCGCGCGAGAAGAAGAAGCAGCAGAAGAACATCGCCACGAAGGCGATCAGCGACTTGATCAGCCGCGAGCGCAATTCGATCAGGTGTTCGAGCAGCGGCGCCCGGGACGCTTCGATCTCGGCCTCGTCGGCGTCGCTGATCATCGGGCAGTGGCGCCGTTCTTCGGGTCCATGGGGGTGTCGTGCGTCGCAGGCGGCTCGGGCGGGGGCCCGTAGGGATCGTCCACCGAGCCCGGGATCGGAAGCTGTGCTTCGGGCGGGGCAACGTGCTGGAACGGATCGGCGTGCGCGGCCGGCTCAGCGACCGCTGGCGCATCCTCGGTGCTCGGTGGCGCGGCGGCGTCCTGCTCGGCCTTGAGCTGCGCGGTGGCGTCGGCGAGCGAACGCGTGTCCGGCGCCGGCTTCTCGGGGCCGAGGGCCTCGGATCCCTGCCGGGCGGCGACCCGGCCCTCGACGGCACCCTTCAACTCGTCCCGGATCGTCTGGACCGGGTTGAAGCCGGTGCTCGTCGAGCGGACGGTATTGCGGATACCGTCGACCTCTTTGCGAACCTCGTCGAGTTCGGCCTCGCGGATCGCCTCGTTGAACTGCATCTGAAACTCGCCGGCCATGCGGCGCAGCTTCGTGGTGATCTGCCCGACGGTGCGCAGCGCCTTCGGGAGATCCTTCGGCCCGATGACGATGAGGGCGACGCCGCCGATCAGCATCACCTCGCCCCAACTCATGTCCAGCATGTCGTCGACGGTCCTGCTGCCCTGGGATCCGGACCCGAGTCCGAACCCCCGTCAGGCTCTACACCACAGCGCGCGCCCTGCCAGTCTCTCAGACCGGTTTGCGCTCGCCGCCCGGCAGATGGCTCGCCGGGACCGCGGTCCCGGGGCTGGTCTCGGCGGTGTGCGGGATGGTGCGGACCGGCTCGCTCGGCGGCGTCACCGGCTGGCTCGCCGGAGGGGTCTCGTCCTCGGCCATGCCCTTCTTGAACGCCTTGATGCCCTTGGCGACGTCGCCCATCAGGTCGGAGACCTTGCCGCGTCCGAACAGCAGCATGACGATGACGGCAACGATGACCCAGTGCCAGATACTCATGCTGCCCATGGCAACCTCCTGCGTGCGTCCACCTGCCTGCGCCCACTGTGGGAGCGTGACGCTACGACCGGTTGAAGATTTCCGGGCGAACCTAGGGATCGCACCGCCTGAACACAAGCAGAGGCGGGTGCAGGGGCGGTGGAAGGCCGCGGGTTGAAGCCGCGTCCCGACAGGCCGTTGCCGGCTTTCGGAAAACGATGCTCCGCTAGGCCGCGGTGGCGAATGCCGCGGCGAACCGGGCGCGGGCCTCGGACACGTCGATCCCGTCATCGGCACGGTCGAGGCGCGCCAGCGCGGCGGCGGCGCGCCGGGCAGCCTCGCCCGCCAGAGCTGGGGCGGCTTCGGCGACGGCGCGCATCTCATCCATCGCGCCGTTGCAATGCAGCCCGATGTCGATGCCCGCCGCGAAGGCGGCCTGCGTCCGGTCGCGGAACGTGCCGGTGAGCGCGTGCATGGACAGGTCGTCGGTCATCAACAGGCCGTCGAAGCCGATGGCGCCGCGGATCACGTCGCGAATGACCGCCGCCGACTGCGTGGCCGGGCGATCCGGGTCGATCGCGGTGAAGACGACATGCGCGCTCATCGCCATCGGCAGGTCGGCCAGCGCCTGGAATGGCCGGAAATCCTGGGCGGCCAGAGCCTCGCGGGTCGCCTCGACCACCGGCAGGCCGTGATGGCTGTCGCAGGCGGCACGGCCGTGGCCAGGCACATGCTTCATCACCGGCAGGACACCGCCGGCGATCAGACCCTCGGCCACGGCGCGGCCGATCTCGGCCACCGAATTCGGATTCGAGCCGTAGGCCCGGTCGCCGATGATGTCGTGCGATCCGGGGGTCGGCACGTCGAGCACGGGGGCGCAATCGACATTGATGCCGACCTCGGCCAGATCGTGCGCCATCAGGCGGGCGCCGAGCCGCGCGATCGCGGTGGCGCTGCCGTTCAGCCGGCCGTAGCGGCCGCCCGCCGGATAGGCCGGCCAGTGCGGCGGCCCCATCCGCTGGACCCGGCCGCCCTCCTGGTCGATCAGGATCGGCGCGGCGTCGGTGCCCAGGCAATCGCGCAGCGACGCGGTGAGCGCGCGGACCTCGTCCGGCGTGCCGATGTTGCGCTTGAACAAGATGAAGCCCCAGGGCCGTACGTCCCGGAAGAAGGCGGCCTCCTCGGCGGAGAGCGTCTTGCCGGCGCAGCCGAGGATCAGGGCACGGGCGGTCATTCGGATTTCTCGGTGGCCACGCGGGTGCGGCGAGGAAACGGCAGGTCCGGCGAATCGGTGCCGGCAGAGTCGGGCGGGAAATGGGAGCCGGCAAGGCGAAACCGCGGGCCTGGCCCATCTGAGACATAAAGGGGGACGGGGTGTGGGGGGCGGGACTCGCGTCTTGCGTTCAAGTCCTCCCCCTCCTCGCTCGGGGCGATGTTCTCACGGCGCCTGGCGGAGGCCGCGACGCGCCCCCTCTCCCGTGCGGGAGAGGGTTGGGGTGAGGGACCAGGTTTTTCCGGACAAGTCGCGCCCCTCACCCTGTCCCTCTCCCGCACGGGAGAGGGGACCCGAGCCTCATCCGGACATCTTCGATTCCGGTAGCCCGCTTGGGAAGGGGCGCCACGGTTGCCTGACTACCGCTGCCTCAGTTCTTCGCCACGAAGCACTGGCCGCCCTCGCCCTGCAGGGCTGAGCACAGGCTCGCGGCTTCATTCTTGGCCAGCGGTCCGACGCGAACGCGGAAGATCGTCTTGCCGTTGACCTCGGCCTGCCGGATCAGCTCGGGCTTGCCGGCGAGTTCGCTGTACTTGGCCTGCATCTGCTTGAGCGCGGCCTTCGCCTCGGCGGCGCTGCCGCGCACCCCGAGCTGGACCGAGAACCCGCCAACCGAACCGGTCTTGACGGTGTCATCGACGGCCTCCGGCGCGTCCGGGGCGGGCGTCGCCACGGAGGCGACCCGCTGGGCGGCTTTCGGCGGCGGCTTCACGGCGACGGGCTTTGCCGGGGCGGCCTCGACCGGGGTGGCCGACGGCGGTGCCTGGACCGGCTCCGGGGCGGGCGGCGGAAGGGCCGCAGCGGCCTGACGGCCGGGCCGGGCCTTCGGCTGCTGCGGCGGCTCGTCGGTGGGCAGGACCATGGTGGGGATCGGGGCGGGACCGGCCTCAGCCTGCGCCTCGCGCTGGACCGGCGCGGGCGGGGCCTCCGGCTTCACCGCCACGGTGCGGACCCGGCGCGGCTCGCCGAACGCCTCGAACGGGCCGTTGCCCGGCGTGGTGCCGCTCTGCGCGCCGCCAGCGGGGCCGGTGCCCTGCGCGGCGCGGGCCGCCTCGGCCACGTCGATCGGCTGTTCCTCGCGGTTGACGATCTTGATCTGGCCGTCCTTGGCCTTGCCCTTGTTGTTGTCGTAGATCTGCCGGTTCTGGTCGGGGATCTCGACGCCGTCGGCGACCTTCGGGGCGACCTTGAGGGGCGTGGAATCGGCCTGGACGACGGGCACGCCGCCGCCGCTGTCCGTCCCATGCAGGCCCTTGTAGGTGAGCGCGCCGGTGACGGCGACGGCGACGATCGCGATGCCGGCCCCCACGGAGGCGAGCCGCCGGCGCGGGTTCACCCGACGCAGCGAGCGGCCGTCCTCGTACTCGGCGGCTGCCGGATCCTGAGCCTCCGCGCCGTAGGGCGCCGGCTCCTCGTGCGTGTCGCGCTCCACCGAGGCGAGGTATTGGTCGAAGGCGTCGGCGGGGTTCGGCTTGGCCGGCTCCGGGGCGAAGCTCGGCTCGACCCGGCCATCCCAGGCGGCCTGCGGCTGCGCGGTCGCGACGCCGCGCATCTCGTCCCGTACCGCCAGCAGCGCCCGGAACGGGTCGTCCTGCCCGACGATCCGCGCCAACTCGGCCAGCGGGTCGGGCTTGGCGCCGCCCGCGGCGCCACGAGCCTGCTCCTGACGCAGATCGCGCGCGAGGGCGTCCAGATCGACCTGAGCGCGCGAAGCGTTCGTCATGGCAGCATCCTCACATCACGGCCGGTCACCGGCCCGATGGTCATCGAGCCTATCGCATCTCGTCCGGCGCGGTCACACCGAGCACTGCGAGGCCGGCCGCGAGGGTACTCCGAAGAGCCTCGACGAGCGCCAGCCGCGCCCAGGTCGACTTTCGGTCGGTTGCATTAACAAACCGTAATTGCGGCAAGTCTTTGCCCTTGTTCCATAAAGTATGAAGCGCGGCCGCCGTTTCATAGAGGTGGAACGCGATTCGATGCGGCTCGTGCGCCAGCGCCGCCGATTCCAGCACGCGGGGATATTGGGCGATCAGCCGCATCACCTCGATCTCACCCGGATCGCTCAGAAGGTCGAAATCGGCCTCGCGCAGGAGCGCCCTGGCAGACAGGTCCGCCCCCGGGAACGCCTCGCGCGCCTGCCGCTGCACCGAGCGGACCCGGGCATGGGCATACTGGACGTAGAAGACCGGGTTGTCCTTCGACTGCTCGACCACCTTGGCGAGATCGAAATCGAGCGTCGCGTCGTTCTTCCGGTAGAGCATCATGAACCGGATCGCGTCGCGGCCGACCTCGTCGATCACGTCGCGCAGGGTCACGAACTCGCCGGCCCGCTTCGACATCTTCACGGGCTCGCCCGCGCGCAACAGCCGCACCAGCTGGCAGAGCTTCACGTCCAAGATCGCCTGGCCGTCACTGACCGCCTTCACGGCCGCCTGCATCCGCTTGACGTAGCCGCCATGGTCGGCGCCGAGCACGTCGATCAGCTCGGTGGCGCCCGCCAGATACTTCGCACGGTGATAGGCGATGTCCGAGGCGAAGTAGGTGTAGGAGCCGTCCGACTTGAGCAGCGGGCGGTCGGTATCGTCGCCGAATTCCTTGGTGCGGAACAGGGTCTGCTCGCGGTCCTCCCAATCCTCGGGCAGCTGGCCCTTGGGCGGCGGCAGGCGGCCCTCATAGACGAGGCCCTTCTCGCGCAGCTCCTGGAGGAGGGCCTTCACGGCGCCGCTCTGAAGAAGCGTCCGCTCGGAGAAAAACACGTCGTGCCGGATGCCGATCGCCTCGAGATCGGACCGGATCATGTCCATCATCATGCCGAGCGCGACTTCGCGGACCACCGGCAGCCACTCGGCCTCCGGCTGGTCGAGGAGCGTGCGGCCATGGCTGTCGGCGAGCTTGGCGCCGACGGGCTTGAGGTAGTCGCCCGGATAGAGCCCCTCGGCGATCGCGAAGGGTTCGCCCAAGGCCTCGCGGTAGCGCTGGTAGGCGGAGCGGGCCAGGACATCGACCTGGGCGCCGGCGTCGTTGATGTAATATTCGCGCGTCACCTGCCGCCCGGCTGCGACCAGGAGATTGCACAGGGCGTCGCCGAAGACCGCGCCGCGGCCATGCCCGACATGCATCGGCCCGGTCGGATTGGCCGAGACGTACTCGACGTTGATCGGGCCTCCCTGCAGCTGCGCGCGGCCGAACCGCTCCGGGTCCGCGAGGGCGCTGCGGATCACGTCGTGGAAGATCCCAGGCGCCAGGCGCAAGTTGATGAAGCCCGGGCCGGCGACGCTCGCCTCGAGGATCCGCGGATCGGCGCGCAGCTCGGCGGCCAGCGCCTCGCCGAGCGCCTTCGGGTTGGTGCGCGCTTCCTTCGCCAGGACCAGCGCAGCGTTGGTTGCGAGGTCACCGTGCGCGGTGTCGCGCGGCGGCTCGACGACGACGCGGCCGAGGTCGAGGCCCTCCGGCAGCTGGCCGGCGCGGGTCAGGGCCTCCACGGCCTCGCGCACGCGCGCCTCGAACAGGGCGAAGATGTTCATCGGTCTCGGTCTCGCTCGTGCGGGGGATGCTGCCGCCCGGCCGTCTCGGCCTGCGCCCGCTCGGAGCCGTCTAGCAAGGGGGCGGGAGGGTGTCACGGCGCGGCAGCGGTGGCGGGCCGTCAAGCGCCGCAAGCCGGCATTAACCGTGCCAAAAAACGATTCCGCATTCGATCGAATGAGGGCAGTTTATCCCCACGCGATGACTACCGAAGCCTGGCAGAGCATCTTGTCTTGGCCCGCGCGAGTCTATGTGATCGCTGCGATCGCAAAATTCTCGATCTCGGAGATCTTCATGAAGACCTTGATGATGGCGGGCGCGGCGCTCTGCGCGGTGGTTCTGGCGACGCCGGCTGCCGAGGCGCGCGGCTTCCGGGGCGGTGGCTTCCACGGCGGTTACGGCGGCTATCATGGCGGCTTCGCCGGGCGCGGGGGTTACGGCCGCGGCTACGGATATGGTCGCGGCTACGGATACCGCGGCGGCTACGGCCACGGCCTCGGCTACGGGCTGGCCGGCGCAGGAATTGGCCTGGGCCTCGGTCTCGCGGCCGGCAGCCTCTACGGCGGCTACGGCTATGGCGGGGGCGGTTACGGCTATGGCTACCCCGCGGCCTATGGCGGCTACGATTACGCCTACCCGGCCGCTTATGGCGGCGGGTACGGCGGATACGGATCCGGCTGCTACGGCAGCTTCACCTGCGGTTGCGGCTGCTGATTGCGAAAAAACCCCTCGCCGGACCTCAGGGTTCGGTGAGGGGCAGGCCCCGGCTCGGCAATTCCCAGTAGAGATCGGGCGTGGTCGCGTAGAGCTTGCGATGGGCCAGCACCGCGTAGGTGTCGGTCATGCCGGCGATATAGTCGGCGACCCGCCGGGCGATGCGGCCTTCCGAGGCGTCCGACAGCCCGGCGCTCCATTCCTCCGGCATCCGCGACGGCGCGGCCGTAAAGGCTGCGAACAAGTCGTTGACGATGGCGTCCGCCTTCTTGCGCACGGCGACCACCCCCGGGTGCCGGTACATCCGCGCCCAGAGGAAGCGCATGATCTCGGCATCGGCCTCCACGATTGCCGGCGAGAACACGATCACCGGCTCCGATGCATGGCGAATGTCCTCGACGCACTTCGGATCGAGCGCGGCGATCCGGCGGCCGCCTTCGCGGATCACGTCCTCCACGAACCGGGTGATCACCCGCCGGGCGAGTTCATGGATCACCCGGGACGGTTCGAGGCCCGGATGCAGCCGATCGATCTCGTCGAGCAGATCGGCCAGGAACGGAACTGCGCGGAGTTCCGGAATGTCGAACAGGCCGGCGCGCAGACCGTCGTCGAGATCGTGCGCCGCGTAGGCGATGTCGTCGGCGAGCGAAGCCGCCTGCGCCTCCGGGCCGGCCTGGCTCCACAGATCGAGCGGGTTCAGGGCATCGTATTCGAGGATCGCGGCCGGGATGCCACGCTCGACGTAGCGTGCAGTGGGCTTCCCGCTCCGGTCGAGCAGCGGCCCGTTGTGCTTGACCAGCCCCTCCAGGGTTTCCCAGGCGAGGTTGAGGCCGTCGAAGCCGGCGTAGCGCCGTTCGAGCCGGGTGACGATCCGCAGGGCCTGAGCATTGTGGTCGAACCCGCCATGGGCCGCCATGCAGGCGTCTAGCGCATCCTCGCCGGTATGCCCGAAGCAGGTATGGCCGAGGTCGTGGCTCAGCGCCAAGGCCTCCGCCAAGTCTTCGTCGAGCCCCAGGGCGCGGGCGAGCGCCCGGGCGATCTGGCTGACCTCCAAGGTATGGGTCAGGCGCGTGCGGTAATGGTCGCCCTCGTGATGCACGAAGACCTGGGTCTTGTGCTTCAGGCGGCGAAACGCCGTCGAATGGATGATCCGGTCCCGGTCGCGCTGGAAATCGCTGCGCGTCGGCGAGGATGCTTCGGCGATCAGCCGTCCGCGGGTCCGGGCCGGATCGGTGGCGTAGGCCGCCCGCCAGCGCTCACCGTTGGGACGCACGGCGTCCATTCTCGATCTCGCGCAGCCTGATCATGACCCCTCCCCGCCCGGCGCGTTGCGGCGCGGGCCTCGAACCCATATCTTGTGGGCCGAGGCGGGCTCGGCAACGGCCGGGCGACGCCATCCACCGGACACTTGCGTGGCCAGAGCTACAATGGCTGAGATCACCCTGACCCCCCGCGCCGCCAAGCGCATCAACGAGATCATGGGCGCGGAGCCCCCGGGCTCGTCGCTGCGCATCAGCGTCAATGGCGGCGGCTGCTCCGGATTCTCCTACGCGTTCGACATCGCCCGGTCCCGGGAAGACCAGGACTTTGCGATCGAGCGCGACGGTGCCACCGTGATCGTCGATCCGGTCTCGCTGGAATACATGTCCGGCTCGACCATCGACTTCGTCAACGACCTGATCGGCCAGTCCTTCAAGATCGAGAACCCGCTGGCGACCGCCTCCTGCGGCTGCGGCACCTCGTTCTCGCTCTGATCGGCCGCGGCGGTCCCGCTTCCCCGGGGCCGTTGCGCGTCTACGACACTGGAGTCGGCTCAGGGCCCCTGCGTCGCATGTTCAATTGCTTCGACCGGGAAAACGCGGCACCCATGCGGTGACCCCGCCCGAGCCGTGATCCGGACCATCCCATGATCCATCCGAAGGCCCGATCCCGCCTCCGGTCGGCTTTGGCCGCGACCTGCGCCTTCGCCTACCTCGCCGGGATGGGGTTGCCTGCCCCGCTGGCGGCCCAGGAAGGCGCCGCCGCGGTCCAGGACGTGACGGTCACGGACGTCATGCTGCCGCTGGGCGGCACGCTGCTCCGGGCGCCGAAGCTGACGGCGAGTGGCACGCGCCTCTCCAAGGACGAACTGGCGGCGATCCTGAAGTCGGATTCCTCCGAGCCCTGGGAGGCGCGGTTGGCGCGCCTCGACGCCGGCAGCCTGACCATCCCGGTTCTGACGTCCGAATATGCAGGCCCCGGCGACAACCGCCAGACCGTGACCTATCGCGACGTGGTCGCCCGGGACGTGAAATCCGGCCGCGTCCGGGAGCTGACCGCTGCGGGCGCGACGATGAGCGCCGCGGCCGGCCCGAACCGCGGCAACGGCACCTACGGCCAGATCCGGGCGACCGATCTGGACCTCGCCGCGCTGAGCCGGCTCTACACCGTCCCGGGCGACGGCAAGGGGCCAGTGCAAAAAGTCTACGGCACGATTCAGGTCGCGGACGTGACCTATTCCGACGCGCGCGGCACCACCGTGAAGATCGCGCGCCTGGACGGCCGCGACCTCGGCGGACGGCAGATTCCGGATGGCTGGAACGGCGCCTTCGAGATCGTGGCCGCGGGCTTCCAGCCGCCCCACGACCGGCGGACCTTCGCGGCGGCGGCCGCCGACCTGATCGAGGCGACCGCCCTCGGCAGCCTCGACATGCAAGGTCTGAGCGTCAGCAACACCGATCCGCAGGGGCCGGTCCTGTTCGAGATCGGACGGGCGACGTACGCCGCCGCCGGCCCGGAATCCGGCACCGTCCTGGAGAACATGACCCTGTCGCGCGGCAACCTGCGCGCGCATCTCGGGCGCTTGGCGCTGACGAACGTCTCGCTGGCTCCGACGATCGCGGCCCTGCGCAGTTTCGCCGCCGAACCCGAGACCCGGCCCGGCTTCAGCGACGCCGAGATGCGCCGCCTGACGCCGGCCCTGGGCGGCTTGACCCTGGCTGACCTGAGCATCGACCTGCCACCCGACGCCGAGCTTCCGAAGCCCCCGCCACAGGATCCGCGCCCCGCGGCCCGCGGGCCCGCGCCGGGCAAAGCGGCCCCGGCCAAGCCCGTTGATGCCAAGGCTCCGGAGCCGAAGCCCGGTGACCCGCTCGCGGTCACGATCACGCCGGTACCCACCCGCCGGGTCGCCCTGCGCGAGGCCGCCTTGTCGTTCGGGCCACCGCAGGACGGCTTGCCGAGTGCCAGCCGCCTCACCCTCTCCGGCCTGAGCCTGCCGGCGGATCTCGTGGCCGATGCTCCCATCGTCGGCGCGCTGCCGGCCTACGGCTACCGTGATCTCGACCTCGATCTCGTGGCCGACGCAGCTCTGGACGGGAAGGCGCGCGACCTGACGCTGCGGGAAGTCACCGTTTCGGGTCGCGACATCGGCACGATCCGGCTCGCCGGCACGCTGGGCGGCTTCGGCCCGGAACTGTTCAACGGAACCCTGCCGGCCACCACGATGCTGATGTTCACGGGCAGCGCGAAGACACTCGATCTGACCGTCGAGAATGCCGGGCTGTTCGAGCGATTCCTCACCGCCCAGTCGAAGGATCTGAGCCTCAAGCCGGACGAGCTGCGCAGGGAATACGTCACCGCCAGCCTGCTCGGCGTCCCGGTCATTCTGGGCAACACCGCGGCCGCCAAGGGCATCGGCGCGGCGATGGGGCAGTTCGTAATGAAGCCCGGCAAGCTCGTCCTGCACGCCAAGTCCAAGGAGCCCGCCGGCATCGGATTCATCGATATCGGCGCGTCCCGTTCGCCGGCGGCCCTGCTCGACCGACTCGACGTGGACGCCAAGGCGAACTGAGCCCTCGAAAAGAGCCGCCCGCTACCTTTCAGGAGGCGCCGGCTATTCCGCGATGATCCCGGGATGCTGCGCCGCCAGCGCGGCCCGGGTCGTATCGGCCCAGGCGCGGTCGCGCTGCCCGCGCGGGCGGTCGAGGGGCACATCCGCCATGAGAGTCGCGGGCCGCTTCGAGACCAGCAGCAGCCGGTCGGCGATTCCGATCGCCTCGGCGACGTTGTGGGTCACCATCAGGACGCTCATTCCGGCGGAATCGACCGTATCGACCATCAGCCCGCGCAGCTCGGCGGCGGCGGCATCGTCCAGGGACACGAACGGCTCGTCGAGCACCAGCACGCGGGGGTCGTCGGCGAGCGCCCGGGCGAGCGCGACCCGCCGCTGCATCCCAAGCGACAGGGCCTTCGGGTAGCTGCCGCGCCAGGGCGTGAGTCCGAGCCGCGTGAACAGGGTGTCGAGGTCGCGTCCGCGCCGGGCCCGCGGCAGCCCCAACCGGACATTGTGCTCGACGCTGCGCCAGGGCAGCAGCCGCGGCTCTTGGAACACCATCCCGGCCTGATCGGCACCGGAAACGCGGCCCTCGAAATCGGTGTCGAGGCCGAGCAGGATGCGCAGGGTCGTGGTCTTTCCGGCGCCCGACGGCCCGATCAGGCAGACGATCTCGCCGGCCCCGACGCCGAAGGCCAGGTTGCGGACCGCCTCCACCGGCTCGGTGCGCTTGGACCGATAGACCTTCGCGGCGATCGCGACCTGGAGGACGGGTTCAGCGCCAGCGGCGGACATGGGCTTCAAGCCGCTGCAGGAGGAGGACGTCGATCCCGATCATCACGGCCATGAAGACGAGGCTGTATCCGATGATCGCGGCCACGTCGGTGCTCTGCACGAAGTAGTAGTTGATCGCGAAGCCGACCCCGTCGGGGCGTCCGAGCAGCTCGACCACCAGCACGATCTTCCAGGCGAGCGACAGGCCGGAGCGCGCCGCCGTAACCACGTAGGGCTGAAGCTGCGGCACCAGCACGTCGAGCGCCCAGGTGCGCCGGTCGAACCGGTAGGCAAGGGCCATCTCGTCGAGGCCAGGGTCGAGGTTGCGCGCGCCCTCGCGCACGATCACCGCGACGTTCGGAAGCTTGTTGAGGACCACCGCCAGGATCGCGGCGGTCTCGGTCAGCCCGACCCAGACATAGGCCAGCACGGTGATGACGAGGGCCGGGGTGTTGAGCAGGACGAGGAGCGGCGTGTCGAGGGTCAGGTCGGCGGCCTTCGAACGCCCTAGGGCGACGCCGAGCAGGATGCCCAGCACCATCGCCACCGCGAAGGAGATCGCCACCCGCAGTAGCGTGATCCCGACATTGTGCGTGAGGTCGCCGCGCTCGGCCTCCTGGATGATGAAGCGCAAAACCGCCATTGGGGCCGGCAGCAGGCGCGACCCGGCCTCCAGCGCAGCGAATTGCCAGGCGGCGATGAGCACGGCGAGGGACGCGATACGGGTCAGCGCGCCCATGCGGTCCCAGCGATCCGGAGCCGCGACACTGGAGGCAGCCTGACGGGCCGCTCAACCATTGCGGCCGCTGTCGTAGTACAGGTCCGGCGGCAGCCCGGCGCCCTTGCCGACGAGGCGGGGACCGCCGAGGCGGGACATGACGGCGTAGAGCGTCTCGGCATCGGTACGCTCCGCCGCCACCGGGCGGCGCGGGATGCCGGAGAGGAAGTCGCGCTTGAGCGCCTCGAAGGTCGCGTCGTTCTCGGCTGCCATCAGCGGGCGCACGATCTCCCAGGTGCTGGGATCGGCCGCCAGCATCTCCTTGGCGGCCCGGGACGCCCGCGCGAACCCGGCCACCGCCTCGGGCTTCTCCTTCACGGTCACATCCTGGAACAGGTAGCCGATCAGGGACACGTCGCCGGCGACGCCCAGCGCGTGCATGATGTCCTCGGCGCCGACCAGCCGGCGGAAGCCCTTGGCCTCGAGCCGCGCGCAATAGGTCCAGTAGGTCAGCGCCGCGTCGAGGGCGCCCTGCTCCAGCTTCAGGGTGATCAGCGGCGGCGCGCCGTAGGCGATCTCGGTGGCGTGCTCCAGGTCGATGCCGGCGGCGTCCTTGGCCTGGGCCCGCAGGAGCAGCCAGTTCTTGTCGAGCGGGCCCCCGGCGACGCCGAAGCGCTTGCCGTCGAGATCTTTCAGGCTCTTGATCGGGCTGTCGGCCGGCACCATCACGGCGCCCTCCGAGGTCGAGTACGGGATGAAGCGCACCGCCTGGCCGTCATTGCCCAGCCGCGCCGCCCAGAGCAGGTCTCCGATGATCGTATCGACCTGCCCGCCGATAAAGCTGATCCGCGCTGCGTCGTTGCCGGCGAGCTTGACCGCGTCGAGCTGGAAGCCGTTGGCGGTATCGAGGCCGCGGGCCTTGATCACCGCCGCCTCCCAGGTCGAGGTGCCGAAGGGCAGGCTTCCGAGGCGGATCACCGGCACGTCCGCCCGCGCTGCCCGCAGGCCGAGGCCGCCGAGCAGGCCGCCGGCGAGCATTGCGCGCCGTGACAGCATCACGCCTTCTCCCATCGTATTGCGCGGTCTTCGAAGACAGCAGACTTGGGCGTGGACTTGTCCTGACGCCATTGGAAAAAGGTCATAGGGCTCGCGCGGCACGCCGTCCACCGCGGCGAATTTCCCTGCCTGCTTGCGCGCTGCCAGTGCCGCGGGCACCCTATTTTCCCGACGCCGCTACAAGAAGGACGAGGCAAATGAGCGAACAACGCGAGGGCGTTCTGGACGAGGCGGCGGTGGAGGCGCGGCTGAAGGCCGAGCTGCCGCAATGGCGGCTTGAGGAGGGCTGGATCCGCCGCACCTACAAGACGGTGGGCTGGAAGGGCACGCTCATGGTGATCAACACGGTCGGCCACTTGGCTGAGGCCGCCTGGCACCATCCCGACATCACCGCGTCCTATGCCTGGGTCGAGGTCCGGCTGATGAACCACGCGGCCAAGGGCATCACCGACAAGGATTTCGCCCTCGCCAAGAAGATCGAGGAGGTCGTGTCCTGGCAGCCGGCCCTGGAGGGACAGGGTCTGGACGGCACGCCGTCCGATCCGCGTTTCGCCTACATCAAGTACGACAAGTAGCTCAGCCTGGAGCCGCCCGGTCACTGCGGCTCCTTCACCCGGCGGCACTCGGTCTTGAGGTAGGCGGACTTGCCGATCTCCTCCCGCCGCTGGGTGCGGGCGATGATCTCCTGCCAGCCTGTGGCGCAGCCAAGTTCGTTGGCGACGCGGACCTTGCGCACCTCCAGCGCCTCGGCATCGGTGCAGGCCTCCTGGGCGAGACCGTTGGCGCAGACCAGGACGACGGCGATGAAGGCGTTCATGCGGGCGGTATTCCTCGGATCACGCCCCGCTTACGCGCGGAGAAGGTCCAGAGTTTCCGCCCGCGGCGCGACCTGCGCGCCGGGATGATTCACGGTCGGCCCGCCCTGAGGGGGCGGAGGGGCGGGCCGACCGCTCATCGCAGCGTGGCGCCACGCTGCGATCGGTGTGGCTGTTCGCTCAGGCGCCCTGCGCCGGAACCGGATCACGGCTCTCCGGCCGGATCCGGTAGCAGCCCACATAGAGGGCGGGCAGGAACAGCAGCGTCAGGAATGTAGCCGCCAAAATACCGCCGATCATCGCAAACGCCATGGGGCCCCAGAACACCTCGCGGGCGATCGGAATCAGGCCGAGGCTGGCCGCGGCGGCGGTGAGCAGGATCGGCCGCATCCGGTGGTGGGTCGCCTCGTAGACGGCGTCCCAGGGCGCCATGCCCTCGGCCCGGAACTCCTCGATCTGGCTCACCAGGATCACGGCGTTGCGGATGATGATGCCGATCAGGGCCAGGATGCCGAGGATCGCCACGAAGCCCATCGGCTTGTCGAACAGCAGCAGCGCCGGGACGACGCCGATCAGCCCGAGGGGCGCTACTGTGAACACCAGCAGCATCCGGCCGACGCTCTGGAGCTGGACCATCAGCAGCAGCGCCATGGTGAGCAGCATCACCGGGACCACGGCGGCGATCGGGCCTTGGCCCTTGGCCGATTCCTCGACGGCGCCGCCGGTCTCCAGGGTGTAGCCCTCGGGCAGCGCCTTCGCGAAGGCTTCGATGCCGGGCTGGAGCGCGGTGACGATGGTGGCCGGCTGGGTGGTGTCGCGGATCGTGGCGCGCACCGTCACGGTCGCGAGCCGGTTCCGGCGCCAGACGATCGGCTGCTCGAGGTCGTAGCCGATCCGCGCGAAGGACAGCAGCGGCACGACGGAACCGTTGGCGAGGCCGACCTGCAGGGATTGCAGGGTATCGAGCGACGAACGCTCGGCCGCCCGCGCCCGCCCGACGACGTTCACGAGGTAGATCGAGTCCCGCACCTGCGTGATCGCCTGGCCGCCCTCAATACCGTTGAGGATGCCGGCGATGTCCTGGCTGGTTACGCCGAGCTGGCGCGCCTTGTCCTGGAGGATCTCGACCCGCAGGACCTTGCCGGGCTCGTTCCAGTCGAAGGTCGGCACGTCGAGGCGCCGGTCGGTGGCGACCACGTTGGCCAAGTCGAGGGCGAGGCGGCGGACGGTCTCCATGTTCGCCCCGCTCAGCCGATACTGGACCGGTCGGCCCACCGGCGGCCCGAGGCTCAGCGGCTGAACCAGCACGTCGGTGCCGACGAAGTCGCGCTTTCCGATCGCCTGGAGGCGGCCCATCACCTGATCCCGGATCTCCAGGGATTTCGTGACGACGACGATCTGCCCGTAGAACGCGTTGGAGAGCTGCTGGTCGAGGGGCAGGTAGAAGCGCACCGCGCCCTGGCCGACATAGGATGACCAGCTGGTCACGTCCGGATCATCCTTCAGCTTGGCCTCGAACCGGTCCATCTGCGCCTTGGTCTCGGCGATGGTGGCGTTCTGCGGCAGCGTCAGGTCGACCAGCACCTCGGAGCGGTCCGAGGACGGGAAGAATTGCTGCTGGACGTGGCCCATGCCGACGATCGCCGTCGCCATCAGAGCGAGGCAGAGCACGACCGTGGTCCAGCGCCAGGCCATGGCGAGCTTGAGCACCGCCAGGAACAGCCGGGTCAGGAACCCGCGCTTCTCGGCGTGGTGCTTGACGGTCTTCGGCAGCAGCGTGACGCCGATCAGCGGGGCGAACAGCACCGCCACTACCCAGGAGACCAGCAGAGCGGCGGCCAGCACCACGAACAGAGAGTAGGTGTACTCGCCCGCCCCCGAGCCGTTGAAGCCGATCGGCAGGAAACCCGCCACCGTCACCAGGGTGCCGGTCAGCATCGGGAACGCCGTCGAGGTGTAGGCGAAGGTCGCGGCCTTGCGCAGCGTGTCGCCCTGTTCCAGCCGGGCGACCATCATCTCGACCGTGATCATGGCGTCGTCGACCAGAAGGCCCAGCGCGATGATCAGGGCGCCGAGCGAGATGCGCTGCAGCGTCACGTCCATCATCTGCATCACGACGAAGACGATCGCGAGCACGAGGGGAATCGAGACCGAGACCACCAGCCCGGCCCGGACGCCGAGGCTGACGAAGCTGACGGCGAGCACGATCACGACGGCCTCGACCAGCGCCTCGGTGAAGCCGCCGACCGCGTGCTCGACCTGCTTGGGCTGGTCGGAGATCAGGTGGACGCCCACGCCCATCGGCAGCGTCGCCTCGATCCGCCGCATCTGATCCTTCAGGGCCTCGCCGAAATGCAGTAGGTTGGCGCCCGGCCGCATAGCGATGGCGAGGCCGATGGCGGGCTCGCCGTTGACCCGGAACATCGGGGCGGGCGGATCCTCGTAGCCCCGGCTGATGTCGGCGATGTCGGCCAGCCGGAAGAAGCGGTCATTGACCCGCAGGTTCACGTCCTGAAGCGAGGCTTCCGAGGTGAAGGAGCCGCTGACCCGCAGCGAGACGCGCTCCGGCCCGGCCTGCACCACGCCCGAGGCCGAGACCGCGTTCTGGGCCTGCAGGGCCTTGATCAGCGCCTGGAAGTCGATGCCGTAGCCGGCGAGCTTGCGGGTCGAGAAATCGAGGTAGATCGTTTCGGCCTGGGTGCCGATCAGCTGGGTCTTGCCGATATCGGGCACCCGCAGGACCTCGGTGCGCACGCCCTCGACGTAGTCGCGCAGCTGCCGGTAGGTCAGTCCGTCGGCGGTAAAGGCGTAGATGTTGCCGTAGACGTCGCCGAACTCATCGTTGAAGAACGGGCCCTGCACGCCGTCCGGGAACTGGCCCTTGATGTCGCCCAGCCGCTTGCGGACCTGGTAGAAGGCCGGCTGCACGTCGGACTTCTTCAGGGTATCGCGGAACTGCACGAACACCGTCGAGGAGCCCGGCGTCGTGTAGCTGCGGACGTAATCCAGGCCGTTGAGCTGCTGCAGCTCCTTCTCGATCCGGTCGGTGACCTGATCGATCGTGTCCTTGATCGTGGCGCCCGGCCAGGTCGTCTGCACGACCACGGTCTTGATCGTGAACGGCGGGTCCTCCTCGCGGCCGAGGCGGCTATAGGCCATCACGCCCGCCACCAGCGCGACCGCCATCAGGAACCAGACGAACGAGCGATGCCCGAGCGCCCAGTCGGAGAGATTGAAATCCTTCACGGGAAACCCTCGTCCGACCGGCTCAACGGGCGTCGTCGGTCAGGCGCACAGCCTGGCCTTCGCGCAGGGTGTGGACGCCCGCGACCACGATCCGCTCGCCCGGTTCAAGACCGTCGCTGATGGCGACGCGCCCGCCCTCGACCGCTTCCGTGGTGGAGGCCGGCGTCACGTCGCGGCGCGTCACCGCTTTGCCGTCCGCGGCGACGATCCAGACCGAGCGGCGCTGGCCCTCTTCGAGCAGCGCCGACTCCGGAAGGAGGAAGCGGCGCGGGACCTTGCGCATGAGCGACACGTCGATTGTCGCGCCCAGCCGGAAGGCGGGGCCGGGATCCTCCAGGGTGATGCGGATGCGTCGGGAACGCGTCCCGGCCTCGGCGAGGGGCGCGATTTCCCGGACGCGGCCCTTGGCCGTCAGCTCCGGCGCGCTCTGGAGCGAGACGGTGAACACGCCATCCGCCGGCAGGGCGCCGACATATTGCTCCGGAATGTCGACCACCGCCTCGCGGATCTCCGGCCGGGCGACGGTGACGACGCCCTGGCCGGCGCTCAGCACCTGCCCGACCTCGGCGAGGCGCTGAGTGACGACGCCGTCGAACTCGGCCTTCAGCTCGGTGTAGCCCATCTGGTCCCGGGCCTTCTGGAGGCTCGCCGCAGCCTGATCGAGCCGCGCCCGGGCGGTGTCGCGCTTGGCCACCGCCTGATCGAGGGACGCCTGCGAGACGTTGTTCCCCGCCATGAGACGCCGGGCACGCACCTCGGCGGCCTCCGCGTTCTCGGCCTGCGCGCGGGCGTCGGCGAGATCGGCCTCGGCCCGGGTCAGGTCGAAGCGCGTGACCACGGTGTCGAGGGCGGCCAGCCGCTGCCCCTTCTTGACGATGTCGCCGACGGTCACGTCGCGCGCCACCATCCGGCCGGGAATCTGGAAGCCGAGTTGCGACTGGTAGCGGGGCTCGATCGTGCCCGCGAAGGGGCCGAATGCGATGTTGTTGCTCGGCACGGCGACCTGCGTGAGCACAGGCCGCACCGGCGCAGCCGCCTCCTTGGGCGTGTCGCCATGGCCGTCGCAACCGCCGAGACTGAGGGCGAATGCGATGGCCGCCAGAACCGCGCGCACACTCATGGGTTGCCTCCGACGAGGGCGGCGGCAACCTCCTGCCCCGGCCGCAGAAACTGGATACCCGCGATGACGACGCGCTCGCCCGGCTCGACGCCGCTCTTCAAGGCGATGACATCCGGCCCGTACCGGTCGATCTCGACGGTGCGGACCGACACGGTCCGCCGGCCTGTGTCGTAGATCCAGACCGCCGGGTGGCCGTCGTAGCGATAGAGTGCCGACCAGGGCAGGATCACCGCATCATGCGGCGCGAAGCGTCCGTGGCCGATGACGACGGCGCCGAGCCCCATGGCGGGCGGCGTCTGCTCCAGGCCGATCTTGACCCGGACCGTGCCGCTCGACGCATCCACCGTCGGCGAGACCTCGCGCACGGTGCCGCGCGCCGAGATCGCCGGGTTCGCCTGCAGCGAGACGGTGATGGTCTTGTCGCCGGGCGGTCGTGCAGTCAAGGATTCGTAGACGTTGAACACCGCGTCGCGCGGCCCGTCCTGGGCGAGCACGAGCACGGTCTGGCCAGATTGAACCACCTGACCGACCTCGACACTTCGGCTCGTAACGATCCCGGACACGCCGGCGCGCAGTTCCGTGTAGGAGAACTGCTCCTGCGCGGTCCCGAGGGCGGCCTCGGCCGAATCGACCGCGGCCTGCGCGGTGCGCAGCTCCTGCTCGGCATTGTCGTAGCTCGGTCGCGTGGTGTAGCCGCCCGCCAGGAGCTGCTTTTGGCGCTCGTAGGCCATCTTGGCCTGGGTCAGCCGCGCCTCCGCGGAGGCCAGGGCGGCCTTGGCGTTGTCGAGATTGGCCCGCTGGGTCAGCGGCTCCAGCACGGCGAGGACCTGATCGGCCTCGACATGATCGCCGACCTCGACCCGGCGCTCGGCGACCTTGCCGTTCGTCCGGAACGAGACGTTGACCTGCGCCTGGGCCTGGATATCGCCGGTCAGCACGACCTCGGAGGCGACCGGCGTGCGCTGGGCCTCGACCACGCGGACGCGCGCCAGGGCCGTATCCGGTGCCATCGTCGGTTCAGCGGCCTTGGCTGCCGACGCGAGGGCGATCGTCGCCAACACCACGGCTGTGTATCGATGAGCGGTCATGCGGATCTTGCGGTCGACCATCGCGGCGGACTGGGAGCCCACGGCGTGACGGGTTCCTACTTCATCGATTACATACCGTCCAGTCGGTTTCTAAAACGGTGACCCATGCGCGTGAAACGGCAGCGGCTGGCGGAACGGCCGGAGATCATCCTGGAGGCGGCCGACGCGGTGTTGCGCAAGGGCGGCGCGCGGGCGCTGACCATCGACGCCGTCGCGGCCGAGGCGGGCCTGAGCAAGGGCGGCGTGCTGCATCACTACGCATCTAAGGATGCGCTGATCGTGGCCCTCGTCGCCCGCAAGCTCTCCGAGCTGCGCGAGGACATCGCCGCCTGCGAGGCCGAGATCCCGCCCGGACCGGCGCAGCTGCCGATGGCCATGGTGGCGCATGTTCGGTCGCATTACTGCGACGACGACGAATCCTCCCGCGCCCTGCTCCTGGCCTCGATCGAGTATCCGGCGGCCCTCAACGACTACCGGGCCTTCGTGGCCGACCAGCTCGACCGGCTCGCCGGGATGAACGGCGCCCGCCCGGGCGAAGGCTCGGTGCTGTTCTTCGCCATCCTGGGCGTGATCATGGGCCGGACCCTCGGCTTCCATCGTCTCGACGCGGACGAACTGGAGCCGATGTTCGGGGCGCTGGAGCGGATCGCCCGGAAATCCGAGGGGTGATCCCGTCCCGGACGCCACCGCATCCGCTGCGCCAATTGTATCCACAGGTGGGAGAGGCAAAAATTCATCGGCGGTGCCAAGCTCGAACCGCAGTCTTCCGCGATGGCGGATCCCCGACGGAAGACGTACGCGGGCGGTGGAACCCGGCATCCCCGTAAAAATCGCGGCGGTGTCTTTACTGGATCGCCGGAACGACCGTGCGATGAAAGAGTCTCAATCGTGTCGCGTCGCCGGGTGGTCGGGTCATTGCATGCGGACGATGATTTTTTCGGGCGACAACACCGGATCGTCATGCGCCGATGAGTCCTCCGGCTGCACAAGCGCGTTGACAGCCGTCCCGTTACTCGCCGCCAGCGTAGCGTCATGAACGAACACGCCGCGACTCCGTCCTCCGAGGACCTGCGCAACGCCCTGGCGCGCGCTCTGTACGATCACGATGGAAGCGGGAACGCCAACCATCCGGCCTGGGACGGAGACACGCTGGATACCCATCATCCGGGGCTGCGCCAGCGCTATCTGCGACGCGCCGACGCCCTGGCCGCCGGCCCCCTTGCCGCCCTGATCTCGGATCGGAACGACCGGACCGCGTGCGACGAGGAGTTGCGCGTGCTCCGACGGCAGCGCATGGCCCCGGAGCGGGAACGCGAGCTTTTGGAGGCCAACAACCGCGTCCTCGCGCGCGCCCATGCGGCGGAGGCCGCCCAGGAAGCTGCCGAAGCGGCGCTGTCCGTGGCGCAGCGGGAGCGCGACGTCGCCCGGGAGGCGGAGGCGTTCTGGCAGCGTTTCGCCTTCGACGCCGACGAATTGGCGACCCGCCGGCTGATCGAGCAGACGGACGCAAGGGCCGAAGCCGAACGGACCGCGATCCGCGAGCGCTGCCGGCGCGAGCGGGCGGAGAGCGCACTTCGGCTCTTCGCCGACCGGGCCGAGGTGATGCCCAAGGAGGGCTGGGCGTCGGAATTGACCAAGGCCAATCGCGACATCCCGCTCTGGTGGTTCCACGCCGCCCGGGTCGCGCTGGATTCGCACGAGCCGGAGAGCGGTCCCGAGCCGGAAACTCCTTGATCCGGCTGCGGGGGTCGCGTTTAGGCCGGACGGACCGTCAGGCCGCGGCCGACCGCGCCAGATCCGCCGGCGGCTCGCGGAACAAAGCCGTGCAGCCGGAGCCGCGATGCATGCTGAGGATCGAGGCCCGGTCGATGTCCGGGTGTGCCTTCAGCACCTTCTGCACGCAGCACAGGACGCGCTCGTACTGCGCGGCGTCGTAATTCGGTTCCAGCGGGCTCACGGCGATGTAGGTCTCGACCACGAGCACGCGCTCCGCACGATCGCGGTCGACATCGACCGCAATCCAGGACGACTTGATCAAGCTGGTGCTGGCGAGCATGGGCGTTCCTCGTTCAGCTTTGTTGCGCGGTCGTTCACGGGGGGACGACCGATTTTGGCGGAATGATGGACCGCCTTGAGACGTATGCCAAGAGGGCAAGGACCAGTTCCCCCGTTGCTCTGCGGGGTTCGCGTTGAGACCTGAAACTCTTGGGTCTAAGCTGGGGAGCTCGCCACAACCTTCGCGAGTGTTTCTTGGTACTCGCCTCCGGCGGATGGCATGTGGTATACAAATTTCAAGGCCCGCCAGACCGGGCCACGTGACGGAACCGCGAATCGACGGGGCCGCGCATCGGGAGGGAGTTTCGGCATGGTTTGTCCGAGAACGCGAGACGCGTGGTTCCAGACCCGCTGCGCAGCCTCCGCGATGACGCGGCGCGCACGACCGATCTGAGACCCCTCCCGTCGCCGCATCCCGAAACCCGACCCGAGATCCGAGACCGATCATGACCAAGGCCCTCGAAGGCGTCCGCATCCTGGACTTCACCCACGTCCAATCCGGCCCGACCTGTACGCAGCTCCTGGCCTGGTTCGGAGCGGACGTGATCAAGGTCGAGCGGCCGGGGGTCGGCGACGCCACCCGCCAGCAGCTTCAGGACATTCCGGATGTGGACAGCCTGTATTTCACGATGCTGAACCACAACAAGCGCTCGCTCACGCTCGATTCGAAGAACCCGAAGGGCAAGGAGGTGCTCTGGCGCCTGATCGAGGAATGCGATGTCCTCGTCGAGAACTTCGCTCCCGGGGCGCTGGCGCGGATGGGTCTGACCTGGGAGAAGATCCACGCCAAGAACCCGCGCATGATCCTCGCCTCGGTGAAGGGGTTCGGGCCGGGTCGCTACGAGGAGTGCAAGGTCTACGAGAACGTCGCGCAATGCGCCGGCGGCTCGGCCTCGACCACAGGCTTCCGCGACGGCATCCCGATGGTGACCGGCGCCCAGATCGGCGATTCCGGCACCGGCCTCCACCTCGCGCTCGGCATCGTCACGGCGCTCTACCACCGCACCCAGACCGGGCTGGGCCAGAAGGTCGACTGCGCCATGCAGGACGGCGTGCTCAACCTGTGCCGGGTGAAGCTGCGCGACCAGCAGCGCCTCGAGCACGGGCCGCTGAAGGAATACAGCCAGTTCGGCGAGGGCATCCCGTTCGGCGAGGCGACCCCGCGGGCCGGCAACGATTCCGGCGGCGGCCAGCCGGGCCGGATCCTGCGCTGCAAGGGCTGGGAGCAGGACCCGAACGCCTACATCTACGTGATCACGCAGGCCGCGGTCTGGGACCCGATCTGCGACATCATCGGCGAGCCGGGCTGGAAGACCGATCCGAACTACGTCTCCCCGAAGGCGCGCCTGCCGCATCTCAACGAGATCTTCACGCGCATCGAAGCCTGGACGATGAAGATGTCCAAGTTCGAGGCGATGGACATCCTCAACGGCCACGACATCCCGTGCGGCCCGATCCTGTCCATGAAGGAGATCGCCGCCGATGAGGCGCTGCGGGCGACCGGCACCATCGTGGAAGTCGATCACCCCACCCGCGGGCGCTACCTGTCGGTCGGTAACCCGATCAAACTGTCGGCGAGCCCCACCGAGGTCGTGCGCTCGCCCCTGCTCGGCGAGCACAACGACGAGATCCTGCGCGACGTGCTCAGGTACTCCGCCGAGGACATCGAGGCGATCGCCGGTTCCGGCGCCATCGGCGGCGTGCAGAAGATCGCCGCGGAGTGAGAGCGGCGGGCGATCCCGGGCCGTCGTCCGGGATCGCCTTCGGGCCGCACGAAAACCCCGCAAATCAAAAAGAATCCCGCCCCGTGTCGGGGCCGGACGACGCCAGGGATCGCCCATGCGCATCGCCGTCATCGGTCAGCAGGATTTCGGCAAGGCCGTCCTGGACGCGTTCCTGAAGCGTGGGGATACCGTCACGGGCGTCTTCTGTGCACCGGAGAAGCCCGGGGCCAAGCCGGACGTGCTCAAGACCGCGGCGCTGGAGAAGGACCTGCCTGTCTTCCAGTTCCCGAGTCTGAAGAGCCCGGAGGCTGAGGCGGCGATGCGCGGCCTCGACGCCGATATCGGCATCATGGCCTACGTGCTGCAATTCGCACCGCAGAGCTTCGTCACCATCCCGAAGCACGGCACGATCCAGTACCACCCGAGCCTGCTGCCGCGCTATCGCGGCCCGTCCTCGATCAACTGGCCGATCGCCAAGGGCGACCTGCAGACCGGGCTGACGATCTTCCGCCCAACCGACGGCCTCGATGAGGGGCCGGTGATCCTGCAGAAGACCTGCGAGATCGGCGGCGACGCGACGCTCGGCGACATCTACTTCAACACCCTGTTCCCGATGGGCGTCGACGCGATGCTGGAGGCGGCCGACCTCGTGGTCGCGGGCGAGCATATCGAGGTCGATCAGGATGAGGACGCGGCGAGCTACGAGGGCTGGTTCCGCGCCGCTGAAGCCGAGATCCGCTGGTCGGCCCATGCCGACCAGATCTACAACCTGATCCGGGCCGCGAACCCGGCTCCCGGTGCCTGGACCACCCTCGACGGCAAGAAGCTCCAGATCTTCGACGCGCACCTGCATCCGGTCCGCCGCCTCGGCGAGGTGAAGGGCAAGCCCGGCGAGGTGATCGCCGTGGACGAGGACGGGTTCAGCGTCTGCGCGCAGGGCGGCCGGATCGAGATCCGCAAGGTCAAGCCGGAGGACGGCAAGAAGATCGCGGCTGCCGAGTTCGCCGCCTCCGGCGGCATCGCGGTCGGGCAGATCCTCGGCCGCTGAGCCGAGGATTACCGCGCTTCAACCTTTGTCGACCGCGTTCAGCCCGTAGCCGCGGAAGCGCTCGACGGTGCCGTTGATCTCGTGGTCGGACAGGATGTTCGGGGCGCCGACCTGGAGCGCCACGGCGTATTGCCAGCACAGGGTCTCCAGCTCGACGGCGAGCCATAGCGCCTTCTCCAGGCTCTCCCCGGCGGCGATCATGCCGTGGTTGGCGAGCAGGCAGACGTTCCGGTCCTTGAGCGCCGCCAGGGCCAGCTCCGAAAGCTCCGCCGTGCCGTAGGGCGCATAGGGCGCGCAGCGCACGTTCGGTCCGCCGAAGGCCGCGATCATGTAATGCACCGCCGGGATCTCCCGCCCGCACAGGGCGAAGGCGGTGCAGTGGATCGGATGGGCGTGGACGACGGCGCCGATCTCGGGCCGCGCCGCCAGGATGTCCCGATGGAACCGCCATTCCGAGGACGGCTTGAGCCCATCCGGGTGCGTACCGTCGAAGGCCAGCGGCACGATGTCGTCCGGGCCCATGCGCGCGGTGGGCAGCCCCGAGGGCGTGATCAGGAGGCGATCGCGGAACCGCACCGAGACGTTGCCCGAGGTGCCACGGTTCAGCCCTTGCGCGTCGAGATCCCGCACCGCCGTCACCACGCCCTCGCGTGCGATCCGCTCGTCCCTATCCATGCCCGATCCTCGGATGAACCCGGTACCGGGTACGCACGAAGGCCCGGCGCCGTAAAGCCGGCGCCGGGCCTCCTGTCGGTCGTTCCGCTGCCTTACTGGGCGAGCACCGGTGCGAGGTTCGCCTGCGGCGCCTTGGTGTAGGCCGCCCGCATCGGCTTGAGCACGAACAGGGCCAGGAACGCCGCGAGGATATTGAGCCCGGCGGCCACCAAGAACACCGTGTGCCAGCTCCCCGTCATGGTCGTGAGCACGCTGGTATAAGGCACGATCAGCGCCGCCGTCCCCTTGGCGGTGTAGAGCAAGCCGGCATTGGTCGCAGCGTATTTCGAGCCAAAGGTGTCGCCGCAGGTCGCCGGGAACAGCGAGTAGATCTCACCCCAGGCGAAGAACACCAGACCGGTGAGCAGCACGAAGGCGATCGGGTTCTCGCCGAACTGGCTCAGCGCGTAGATGCCCAGGCCCTCGATGGCGAAGGAGATGAACATCGTGTTCTCGCGGCCGATATGGTCCGAGACCCAGCCGAAGAACGGCCGCGTCACGCCGTTGAGCACCCGGTCCAGGGTCGCCGCGAAGGTGAGCGCCGGCAGCGTGATCCCGAGCAGCGAGACCGGCACGTCGGCGATCTTGAAGTCCTTGGCGATCGGGCCGAGCTGCGCGGTCGCCATCAGGCCGCCGGCGGCCATCATGACGAACATCGCGTACATCACCCAGAAGATCGGGGTCCGCACCATCTCACCCGGCTTGAAGTCGCGCTTGGACTGGCTGACCCGGGCGACATCCGGGACCTGGCCCTTGGCCGGCGACCGGAGGAACAGGGCGATCAGCATCACGATCAGGCCCTGGCCGATGCCGAAGTAGAAGAACGCGGCCTCGTAGCCCTGGGACTTGATCATCGCCTGGATCGGCACGACGGTCAGCGCAGAGCCGGCGCCGAAGCCCATCGCGGTGATGCCGGCGGCGAGACCGCGGCGGTCCGGGAACCACTTGAGGGAGTTGCCCACGCAGGTCCCGTAGACCGCGCCCGCGCCGGTGCCGCCGATGGCGGCCGCCACGTAGAGCATCGTGAGGGTTTCCGCGTAGGAATTCATCACCCAGGCGATGCCGCAGAGCAGGCCGCCGAACAGGGTGACGATCCGCGGGCCGTACTTATCGACGAACCAGCCCTCGATCGGCACCAGCCAGGTTTCGGTGACCACGAACAGCGTGAAGGCGATCTGGATCGCGGCGCGATCCCAGCCGTGCCGCTCCTGCATCGGGTTCACGAAGAACGTCCAGCCGTACTGCATGTTGGCGATCATGCACATGCAGACGACGCCGAATGCCAGCTGGAGCCATCGGCCCCGCCCGACCGGTTTGCGGATCTCGGACATACGCTTCCCTCCAGATTGGATTTAATATTTTCTCTCGTTCGCCGGCTGTGTTTATGACCCGACGGCGCCGCCCGTGGCAGTACAAACCGCGGGGCGTGCTTTGAAAAATTCTTGGCTGGCGGACAAACGAAGTCTCGGCGGCGCCGCCTTCCACCGCCGAAAAGTCTCACCCGCGCCGTTCTGGTCTACGGTATGCCAGATGAATGGTGCTGAGGTCGGGGGGATCTGTCAATCGATCATGCATAAAAATACACGAATTGGCCGCGGGATTACCGGGGCGTCGGATACGTGAGCTCCAAAGTTGGCATTACCGTTCCGGTTTGTGCGGCCACCGCGTGATCCGCTCGATCAGACCGTTCGCGACCGGTCTGTGGAGTTGGCTCGCAATCGGCTAGGATCTGCCAAAGGTTTGGGCTAGTTCGTTTAAAGAGCGCACGACGCAGAACACGTGCGAGAAATCATGGGCATGGGCCGACTGGACGAGGCATGTCGAACTCCGAACCGTTGAGCGTTAAACCGATCGTCGCCAGCTCCAGTTTACGGACCTTGGCTTATGAAGCGCTCAAGACTGCTATCACCAACATGGACATCTACGGGCGGCCGGATGAGGTGCGGCTCGACGAGCGGAAACTGTCGCAGGATCTCGGCGTCAGCCGCACGCCTGTCCGTGAGGCGCTCACCGTCCTGGAGCAGGAAGGGTTCGTTCGGTCCGAGGCGCGCCGCGGTGTCTTCGTCATTAAGAAGAACAAGCGCGAGATCGTCGGCATGATCCACGCCTGGACGGCCCTGGAGAGCATGGCGGCCCGCCTCGCCTGTGCCAGCGCCACCGACAAACAGCTCCGGTCGCTGCGCGAATCATTTCCGGAGTTCTATGAGGGGCAGCCGGCCGAGCATATCGACGAATACTCGGACGCCAATATCCGCTTCCATCAGCGGATAATTGCGCTCGGGCATTGCGAGCCGATCGCCGAGCTGACCAGCAACCTGCTGATGCATGTCCGGGGCATCCGCAGCACCGCGCTCCGCCAGGGCGATCGGGCGGAGCGGTCGATCCGCGAGCACGTGGCGATCATCGCTGCGCTGGAAGCCCGAGATGCCGACACGGCGGAACGGCTGGTGCGGGAACACGGTCTCGGCCTCGCGCAGCACGTGGACAGGTACGGCGATTACCTCGACTGAGGATCGTCGACCGGCCGATGAAGCAGGGGTCGAACGGTGTCTGCCTTCCGCTAGCCTGTTTGACCGGTCTTTCCCTTTCTCGACCTCATCCTGAGGCGACGAAGCGAAGCGGAGGCCTCGAAGAAGCCCTCCAGCCAGCCGCGCGATCCTTGGAGGGCTCCTTCGAGGCTGCTGCGCAGCACCTCAGGATGAGGGGAGAGATTGGGATCGTGCGGTCAAATAGGCTTTGGGCGGCCTCCAAGAGCATCGTTCATCGAACGCGCGTTCTGACAGACCGATTGCGTTGCAACATGCTCCCTCTGCGAGCGCCCCTAACTCGACACATCGCACACTAAGCAGGTGAAGCCGAGACCGAAATTAAGGGTCGCTTTCCGGTTGCCGGTCACGTCATGCATTCTGGGCATGACTGGAATTCGGTATCTGGCATACCAGTTTGCGGCGCGGCATGGCATCTCTTGCATCGCAACATCGTTGTCCTGCCGAGCCGCACCGGAGCCTCCCGATGATCGCCAGTTTCCTCGTCGTGTTTGTCGCCCTCGCCGCTTGCCAGGCCCTGCTGGCCGTCAAGCTCGCGGACATCCTGAGCCCGTCCTCCGATGCCGGAAAGGCCTCCGCCCAGCCGGTCCGTCAGGACGGCACCGTCAGCCTCGCCTGAACTCTGCTTTTCCGGCGTCTATACGCGGGCAGACTGCGTAGGGTTAACACTTTGCTCAAGGGTTTCCGCTAGCGTCAACGGATCGTTGACCATGCGGGCGAGGGAGCAACCGCGTTGGCCCTCGGCCTCTCTTCGCGGACCGCAGACGGTCCGTTCGTCCTGCTGGTCTCGGATCGTCCGTCCGAACGCGCCGCCCTGGAGCGCGCGATCGCTCTGGTGATGGATTGCCGTGCGGTCCCCGCCGGCAAGGCGATCCCTTCGGGACGTCCCCATCTAATCATTCTGGACCTGCCGCCGACGCAGGCGGCGGCGCTGGAGCCAACGCTGACCCATCGCGGGCTGCCGGTTCCGCGCCTCGTCCTGGTTCGCGGCGAGCCGTTGAAGGCCTCCCCGCATGTGCGCCAGCTGCCGGCGGCCGCTCCGCGCCAGCAGGTGCTGGCGAATGTCTTCGCGATGATCGAGGCGGTGACGCGCTCGGTGGAGACGCGCCGGCAGAAACTCGTCGGGCGCGTCTCGGACGCGACCGCGATCGTGTCCGAACTGTTCGACAGCGCGGCGCTCGGAGCGGGGCTGCAGCGCGCCGATGTCGAGCGCGGGACCGAGCTGGTGCTGGCCGCCATCTCCGAGGCCGGGATCACGGATTGGCTGGCCGAAGTCTGGCGCCACGATATCGGCGTCTACCAGCACACGCTGGGGGTGGCCGGCCATGCCGCGAGCTTCGGCGCGCAGATCGGGCTGAGCCGGATCGACCTCGCGCGCTTGGTGCGATCCGCCCTCCTCCACGACATCGGCAAGTCGCGCATCCCGAGCGAGATCCTGAACAAGCCCGGCCATCTCGACCCGGAGGAGTTGCGGCTGATGCAGCGCCATCCGGTGATCGGCGCCGATCTCCTGCAGGCCCAGGGCACGTTCGAGGACGAGGTCATCGACGTCGTCCTGCACCATCACGAGCGCCTCGACGGGACCGGCTATCCGGACCGGCTCCGGGGCGCGGCGATCTCCGATCTGGTCCGGATCGTGGCGATCTGCGACGTGTTCTCGGCCCTGACCGAGCGCCGCGCCTACCGGAAGCCCGCCGGCCCCGCCGAGGCTCTGGCGATCATGACCGACGGGTCCGGACATCTCGACCCCGATCTCCTGCGCGTGTTCGCGCCGGTCATGCTCGGGGGCGACGCGCTCGCGGCCTGATCGCCGTGGCCTCGGCGCCACGGTTCGACGGTGCGGGTCGAGGCCAACGACGAGTGCCGCGCTTTCGCCGCAACCGCGCCCGAGGGAGACGCACCCCGTCTGGAAGCGCTGTCCCCCGTGTCGAAAATTTCCCTCGCCGTCGCTGCCGCCCTGTCGCTGACGCTCGCCGGTTGCGGTGGCCTGTCGTTCACGCCCGAACCGAGTGTCAAGACCACCACCCATACCGCGATCCTCGACGAGGTCGCCGCCGCGGCCGCGATCTCGGCCTACCGGGTCCAGCACGGGCTCAGCCCGGTCATCGTCGACACCGGCTTGGTGAAGGCCGCCGCGTTCCAGGCCGGCAACAATGCTTGCCATGGCCAGCTCAGCCACGATTTCGGCGGCAGCTTCACCTCGCGCATGGCCTCAGCGGGTCTGGCAAGGTCCTACGCTGCGGAGAATCTCAGCGCCGGCTCCGAAACCTTCGAGCAGGTGCTCGCCCGCTGGAAGGCCAGTCCCGAGCACAACAAGAACATGCTGCTCCCGCAGATCCGCCGGATCGGCATCGCCCGGGTCGACGCGCCCGACACCCGCTACAAGCGGTTCTGGGCGCTGGTGATGGCGGGCGGCTGATCGATCAGGGCTCGGCCAGAGCCAGATCGATGATCCGCAGCTGTGCCCGCTCGGCCCCGCGCCAGCGGTCGCAGGACAACGTGCCGGCCACGTGCATCTCCTGGCCGATTCCCCTCAGCAGGGCCTGACCGAGCGGGCGTTCCGCGGCGCGAAAGCAGATCGCCCCGACGGCCTGCCCGTCGCGGCTGCGCAGGCGGGCGCGGACATGGCCGGAGCCGACGACAGCGGCATCGACCAGACGATGGCGGCCGAGGGCGAAGACCGGCTCTGGCGCGCCCTGCCCGAACGGTCCGGCGCGCTGAAGCAGCCGGACGGTCTCGGCGGTGGCACCGCCGGCGCTGAGGCCGCCGTCGATCAGCAGGGCGTCGGCCGCCCGCGAGACCGCGACGCTGGCCCCGAGCAAGGCTGCCAGATGCGTCTCGAAGCGCGGGATATCGTCGGCTCGCACGGTGACGCCGGCCGCCATGGCGTGGCCGCCGCCCTTGCTGGCGAGCCCGGCCTCGACGCAGGCGCGGACGGCGAGGCCGAGATCGGCCCCCGGAATCGAGCGCCCGGATCCGGTGGCGCTGCCGTCCGGCCGGATCGCGAAGGCGAAGGCCGGGCGGTTGAAGCGCTCCTTGAGGCGCGCCGCGATCAGCCCGACGATGCCGGGATGCCACTCGGCGTTCCCCGTCACCAGCACGGCCCGGGCGGGATCGAGGGTCAGGGCGCGATCCATCTCGGCCTCGGCCTCGGACACCGCATGCGCCTCGATCGCCTGACGCTCGCGGTTGAGCCGGTCGAGATCGGCGGCGATCCGGGCGGCCTCGACCGGGTCAGCCGTGGTGAGCAGGCGCGCGCCGAGGGCCGAATCGCCGATCCGGCCGCCGGCATTGATCCGCGGCCCGAGCACGAAGCCGAGATGCCAGGATTCCGGGGGCTCGCTGAGGGAGGCGGCGTCGAGCAGGGCCGCCAGCCCGGTCCGGCCCCGGTGGCGCATCACCGTCAGCCCCTGGGTCACGAAGGCGCGGTTCAGGCCGATCAGCGGCACCACGTCGGCCACCGTCGCCAGGGCCACGAGGTCGAGGGCGTCCGTGAGGGTCGGCTCCGGGCGATCCGGACCGAAAAAGCCGTCCCGGCGCAGGGCGCGGTTGAGGGCGGCGAGCGTCAGGAACACGACCCCGGCGGCGCAGAGATGGCCGAGGCCGGAGAGGTCGTCGAGGCGATTGGGGTTCACCACCGCGCGGGCGGGGGGCAGCAGCTCGGCGGCGGCGTGGTGATCGAGCACGATCACGTCGAGGCCCAGCTTCTCGGCCTCCTCCAGTGGTCCGTGGCCGCTCGTGCCGCAATCGACGCAGACCAGCAGGGTTGCGCCCTCGGCCGCCAGTGCGGTGATCGCCGCGGCATTCGGGCCGTAGCCCTCGGTGATCCGGTCCGGGATGTGGATCGGTGCCCGCAGGCCGAGCTGGCGCAGGTAGCCGGCAAGCAACGCCGCGCTGGCCGCGCCATCCACGTCGTAATCGCCGAACACGGCGACGATCTCGCCGCGGCGGATGGCCCGCACGAGCCGGCGCACGGCCGCATCCATGTCGAGCAGCGTGTCCGGATCCGGCATTAGGTCGCGCAGGCGCGGCGCCAAGTGGCGGGCAGCTTCGTCCGGCGCCACCTGCCGACCGGCCAGCACCCGCGCCAGAAGTTCGGGCAGACCGTGAGCCTGGACCATCTTGGCGATGTGGTTCTGCACCGCCAGGCCGGCGCAACGCTCCTGCCAGCGCCGCCCGGTCACGGAGGCGGCGACGCCCAGGAACGGCGGCGGATCGGCGATCAGCGAGGCGGCGGCGGCGGACACGGGCGGCACTCTACACCGGGTCGGACACGGAAATCGCGGGCGCGGCGGCAACAGCGGCCGCGATCGATGCTGTCCCGGCAAAACGAAAGGGCGGGCATCGCTGCCCGCCCCTCGCCGAAACCGATATTCAGACGGTCTCAGAACGCTTTGAGGATGTTGTCGACCACCTTCTTGGCGTCGCCGAACAGCATCATGGTGTTGTCGCGGAAGAACACCTCGTTCTCGACGCCGGCATAGCCCGAGCCCATGCCGCGCTTGATGAACAGCACGGTCTTGGCCCGCTCCACGTCCAGGATCGGCATGCCGTAGATCGGCGAGGCCTTGTCGGTCTTAGCCGCCGGGTTGGTGACGTCGTTGGCGCCGATCACGAAGGCGACATCCGCCTGCGGGAACTCGCCGTTGATGTCCTCCAGCTCGAACACCTCGTCGTAGGGCACGTTCGCCTCGGCGAGCAGCACGTTCATGTGGCCCGGCATGCGGCCCGCCACCGGGTGGATGGCGTATTTCACGTCGACGCCCTCCTTCTTCAGCATGTCGGCCATCTCACGCAAGCTGTGCTGCGCCTGCGCCACCGCCATGCCGTAGCCCGGGACGATGATCACCCGCTCGGCGTTCTTCATGATGTAGGCCGCGTCATCGGCCGAGCCCTGCTTGACCGGGCGCGTCTCGACCTGGCCGGGGCCGGCCGCGGCAGCGGCGTCGCCGCCGAACCCGCCGAGGATGACCGAGATGAACGACCGGTTCATCGCGTGGCACATGATGTAGGACAGGATCGCGCCCGAGGAGCCGACCAGCGAGCCGGTGATGATCAGCGCGAGGTTGCCCAGGGTGAAGCCGATGCCGGCCGCCGCCCAGCCCGAGTACGAGTTGAGCATCGACACGACGACGGGCATGTCGGCACCGCCGATCGGGATGATCAGCAGGCCGCCCAGGGCGAAGGACAGCAGCACGATCAGCCAGAAGATCGCCTTGCTCTCGTTGCCGATGAACAGCGCGATGAGCACCACCAGCGCGACAGCGAGGCCGATATTGATGAGGTGCCGGCTCGGCAGCATGATCGGCTTGCCCGACATGCGGCCGTCGAGCTTGGCGAAGGCGATGACCGAGCCGGTGAAGGTGATCGCGCCGATGGCCGCGCCGAGCGCCATCTCGAACAGCGACTGCTTGTGGATGTGGCCGTTCTCGAGGATGCCCACAGCCTGCGGCGCGTAGAGCGTCGCCGCGGCGCCGGCCACGGCCGCGAGGCCGACCAGCGAGTGGAACGCGGCCACGAGCTGCGGCATCGCCGTCATCGGCACGCGCTTGGCGATGACCGCGCCGGCCCCGCCGCCGATGCCGATGCCGAGAATCACCAGGATCCAGGCGCCGAACCCGGCGGGCGGATGGCCGACGAGCGTCGTGAGCACGGCCAGCGCCATGCCGATCATGCCGTAGAGGTTGCCCTGCCGCGACGTCGTCGGGTGCGAGAGCCCCCGCAACGCCATGATGAACAGGACGCCGGCGACGATGTAGAGAAGCGCGGAGACGTTCTGGGACATCGTCTCAGGCCTTCTTCTTGTACATGCCGAGCATGCGCTGGGTGACGAGGAAGCCGCCGAAGATGTTCACGCTCGCGAGCACGATGCCAATAAAGCCGAAGGCGCGGGCCCAGCCGGTGCCCTTCTCCAGGAGCGGCACGCCAGCGGCGAGGATCGCGCCGACGATGATCACCGAGGAGATCGCGTTGGTGACCGACATCAGCGGCGTGTGCAGCGCCGGAGTCACGGACCAGACCACGTAGTAGCCGACGAAGATCGCCAGCACGAAGATGGCGAACTGGAAGATGAACGGATCGACCGCGCCGCCAGTGGCCGCGCTGATCCCGTGGCCCATGCCGGAGGCGATGGCCTGGGCCTGGTCGGCGGCGTTGCGGGCGACATCGGCCGCCGCGCGCGCGGCATCGGCCAGCACGCGGGTCTGATCAGCCGCTTGATCGGGAGGGACGACAAGGTTTGCCATTCTGCTTCTCCTCGCGATCGGTCTTCAGTGCGCGCCCGACGGGGCCGGGGCGGCCTCAGCCTTGCCGGTCTCCGACTTGGCGAGGCCCACCGCTGCGGCTTCCGAGGCGGGGCCGTCGGTCTTCGACTGGAAGGACGCGTGCACGACGGAGCCGTCGCGGGTCAGGTTGGTGGCCTTCACCAACTCGTCGTCCCAATTGATCGCCAGGGCCTTGCTCTCCTTGTCGATCAGGGTCTCGGCGAAGGCGTAGAGGTTGCGCGCGTAGAGGCTCGACGCCGTGGCGGCGAGGCGGCCCGGCACGTTGGTGTGGCCGACGATCTTCACGCCGCGGTCGGTCACCACGATCTCACCCGGCTTGGCGCCGGCGACGTTGCCACCGCGCTCGACCGCGAGATCGATCAGGACCGAGCCCGGCTTCATCGAGGCGACCATCTCCTCGGAGACCAGCTTCGGGGCCGGACGGCCCGGGATCAGCGCCGTGGTGATGACGATGTCCTGCTTGGCGATGTGGCCCTTGACCAGCTCCGCCTGCTTGGCCTGGTAGCCGGCCGACATCTCTTTGGCGTAGCCGCCCGCGGTCTCAGCCTGCTTGAACTCGTCGTCCTCGACCGCGACGAACTTGGCGCCGAGGGATTCGACCTGCTCCTTGGTGGCGGGGCGCACGTCGGTGGCGGTCACGACCGCGCCGAGGCGCCGGGCGGTGGCGATGGCCTGGAGGCCGGCGACGCCGACGCCCATGATGAAGACCCGGGCTGCCGGCACGGTGCCCGCGGCGGTCATCATCATCGGCATGGCCCGGCCGTACTCGGCGGCCCCGTCGATGACGGCCCGGTAGCCGGCAAGGTTCGCCTGAGAGGACAGCACGTCCATCACCTGCGCACGGGTGATGCGCGGCATCAACTCCATGGCGAATCCCGAGACCCCTGCGTCGGCCAAAGCCTTGAGCGCGGCCTCGTTGCCGTAGGGATCCATGATCGCGATGATCGTGGCACCGCGCTTGAACAGCGACAGCTCCTCGGCCGCCGGCCGGCGGACCTTGAGGACGAGGTCGGCATCCCGCGCCGCATCGGCAGCGCTGCCGGCAATCTCGGCGCCCGCGGCCTCGTACTCGGAATCGAGGATCCCCGCCTTCAGACCGGCACCCGCTTGCACGGTGATGTCGGCGCCGAGCGTCTTGAATTTCTTGACGGTCTCCGGGACTGCGGCCACCCGCGGTTCCGCAGAGTCCGTCTCGGACAGCACAGCAATGCGCATGCGAGGCTTCCCCTGAACAAGCTTGGCCTCTCGAATGCGCGAACCGGCACAGCTTTTCGAGACGCGAAAGAAGTTTGCGCTGATGGAATAAGTGGGAATGTAACCCGCGGCGCACCGACCCGGCGGCCACGCTTCAATGCGTCATCGGACCGCTCGGCCAGACAGGCGAGCGATCCTCCTCGCAGCTTCAGGCGAAGGCGAGATACAGGAAGAGGAGAATGGCGACGACGAGAGGCCCGCGCCATCCGATGGCGGGAGCCAGGGCACCGACGGCGCCGGCGGCACCCGAGACGATCACGCTGAGAATCGCCAGAAGCCACGCTTCGCGAATCCCGCCCACGGCGAGCGCCAGCACCCAGCAGATCACCACGCCGGTACCGATCTCGACGAAGCGCACGAAGCCGCGATAGGTCTGCTCGTGGGTGCTCGCGTCCATCGCCGGGCTGTAGGTGTGCCCGGCCACCGTCTCACTCTCGGCCATCGTGCGCTCGTTTCCCTCAGATGCGACTTCTTGTGGTCACCCCGGGATGTAGCTCAAGCGTTTTCCTGCCGCAATCGGACGCTCGCAAGTTGATTGCCCTCACGGTGGGCTTCCGTGTGCGAATTTACGCCGGCTTCGGCAGACCGGCCTGGGCGAGAATTTGGTCTTGGCGCACACCGAGCTTTTCCAGTGAAAAATGCTCGATCTCGGCCTCGAACAGCCGGTGGTAGTTCAGCTCCGATCGGAGGTGGAGGAACACCGCGCCCAGGCCCACAGCGGCGCGATCCATGAACACGAACTCCTGAGGCACCGTCACGGGACCGCGCTCCTTCAGGGCCTGATGCACCTGGAACGCCTGCCGCCGGCCATAGTCGCCGGGCTTGACCCCGTCCGCCACCGTGCGGGTGCGGTCCTCTAGAAGCGGGCCGTATATGAAGCGCGCCCAGATGTTCAGGATCTCGATCTTCTCCTTGTCGAGATTTTTAAAGCCCCAGACCTCGTAGGCGTGGACGATGCGCGCCGAATCCTCCTCCAACAGGCCGCGATACAGATCGACCACGCCGCCGACGAAGCGCGGATGGAAGATCCGCACGCAGCCATAATCGAGCAGATTGATGCCCGCCGCCTCGCCGCCCTCGGAGAAGACCGTGTAGTTGCCGAGATGCGGGTCGCCGTGGATCACCGCGGCGCGGCTGAACGGATGCCACCACGCCTTGAACATCGCCTGCGCGATGCGGTTGCGCACCTCGACCGGCTCCTCGGCGAAACCGAGGATCTTATCGCCGTCGAGCCAGCTCAGGGTGAGGAGGCGCTTGGTCGACAGGTCGGAGAAGACCCGCGGCACGCGCACGGCGTCGATATCCTTGAGCACCTCGCCGTAGAGGCTCGCGTGCTTGGCCTCACGCTCGTAATCGAGCTCCTCACGCACCCGCGCGCCGATCTCCTTGGCGATCTCGCGGGTATCGAGCCAGCTGTTCATCCGTCGATGGAGCGCGAAGGCGATCTCGAGCTGCTGGAGGTCGGCCTCCACGGCCGATTGCATGTCGGGGTACTGAAGCTTGCAGGCCAGCTGTTCGCCGTCCTTCGTGGTGGCGCGATGGACTTGGCCCAACGAGGCCGCGGCGGCGGGCTTCAGGTCGAAGCTGCCGAATCTGTCCTGCCAGCCGGCGCCCAGCTCGGACTGCATCCGCCGCTTGACGAAGGCCGCGCCCATGGGCGGCGCATCGGCCTGGAGCTTCTGGAGTTCGGCGGCGTATTCGGGGGGCAGCAGATCGGGGATGGTGGCGAGCAGCTGCGCCACCTTCATGATCGGCCCTTTGAGGCCGCCGAGCGCCTGCGCCAGCGCGGCGGCGCTGGTTGTCCCCTCCTTGCCGAACAGCCGGGACATCGCCATCCGCGCGGCGACACCGCCAACATTCGCGCCGACGCTGGCGTAGCGGCCCGCGCGGGCGGAGAAGCGATTGGCTTCGCGGTCGGTCTCAGCCATGGTCCAGGATCTTCCTCGGTGCAGGCTGGGACATAAGCGTTTCGGCACCCCGCACCAGCCCGCCGGGTCGCTGCGCCGCGGCGGCTCAGCCGGCCGGCCAGTTGTCCCGGATCCAGCGCGTGAGGCCGGATTCGTCGATCTCGCCCGCGGCGAGGCCGCGTATCATCACCACGGCCTCGGCCTCGTCGGCGACGAAGTCGATATCGTTGAGCCCGAGGAACGTGATGAGGGCCAGAAGAGCAGCCCGCTTGTTGCCGTCGATGAACGGATGATTCTTGGCGATGCCGAAGGCATAAGCCGCCGCGAGTTCGGCCAAGTCGATCTCCGTGCCGTCCTCGGCATATGCGATCCGATTGACCGGCCGCCCCAGCGCGGATTCAAGGGCGCCTTCGTCGCGAAGGCCGGGCGGTCCGCCGAACTGCTTCAGCTGCAGAGCATGAATCGCCCTCACCAGCTCGCTCGTGAGCCAGACGATCTCGCGATCGGTGCTCATTTTGCGAGCTCCGCCAAGGCATTGCGATAGGTCTTCATCGCCTTCTCGGCGACCTTCATACCCTTTTCGAATGCAGGATCGTAGGGCGACAGCCGCACGGAGCCGTCGGCATTCTCGGTCACGTAGAGCCAGTCGCCCTGCGCCAGATTCAACTTGCCGAGAAAATCCTTGGGCAGGATCAGACCGGTCGAGTTCCCGACGCGCTTCACCTCGAGCTTCATGACCACCTCCGCGATGTTATACATCACGTATAACATCGCGGAGGTCCGCTTGGAAGCGGGCTAGGCGTGGCCCTCCATCCCCTCCAGCTCGACGATCATTCCCTCGATCATCCCGAGGCCGATCTGCCAAAAACCCGGATCCTTCGCATCGAGGCCGAACGGCGCCAGCAACTCGCCGTAGGGCTTCGAACCGCCGGCCGCGAGCAGCGCGAAGTAGCGCTCGACGAAGCCCGATTCCGCCTCGGCGTAGACCCCGTAGAGCGAGTTCACGAGGCAATCGCCGAACGCGTAGGCGTAGACGTAGAACGGCGAGTGGATGAAGTGCGGGATGTAGGCCCAGAACGGCTCGTAACCCGCATCAAGCGTGATCGCAGGCCCGAGGGACTCGGCCTGAACCGAGAGCCAGAGGGCGTTGATCTGGTCGCTGGTCAGCTCGCCCTTGGCCCGCGCAAGGTGAACCTTCCGCTCGAACGAGTAGAACGCGATCTGGCGCACCACCGTGTTGATCATATCCTCGACCTTGGCGGCGAGCATGGCCCGGCGCTGGGTCGTGTCGGTGGTTGCCGCGAGCAGCTTGCGGAAGGTCAGCATCTCGCCGAACACGCTGGCGGTTTCGGCGAGCGTCAGGGGCGTCGGCGCCATCAGGGCACCGTTCGGACCGGCGAGCACTTGGTGGACGCCGTGGCCCAGTTCGTGGGCCAGCGTCATCACGTCCCGCGGCTTGCCCTGGTAATTGACCAGCACGTAGGGGTGGACCGAGGGCACGGTCGGGTGTGCGAAGGCGCCGGGCGCCTTGCCGGGCCGGGTCGGCGCATCGATCCAGCGCTCGTCGAAAAACCGCTTCGCGATCCCCGCCATCTTCGGTGAGAACGCGTCGTAGGCCGACAAGACCGTGTCGCGGGCCTCCGTCCAGGGGATCGTGCGCTGCTCGACCTTCGGCAGCGGCGCGTTGCGGTCCCAGTAGGGCAGCGCGTCCTGCCCGAACCACTTGGCCTTCAGCCGATAGTAGCGGTGCGAGAGGCGCGGATAGGCCGCCTGCACGGCATCGACCAGGGCCGCCACCACCTCCGGCTCGACCCGGTTGGCGAGGTGGCGCGCGTCGGCAACATCCTTGAAGCCGCGCCAGCGGTCGGAGATCTCCTTGTCCTTCGCCAGGGTGTTGGTGATCAGCGTGAAGACCCGGAGATTGCCGCGCAGGACCTCGCTGATCGCCCCGGCCGCCTCCTTGCGGACGGCGCCGTCCGGATCCTGGAGCTTGTTGAGGGTCGGCTCCAGAGGCATCTGCTCGCCCTGGACCGTGAAGCGCAGGCCGGCGATCGTCTCGTTGAACAGCCGGTCCCAAGCGGCGTTCGCGGTGACCGACTTCTCCAGGAACAGCTTCTCGGTGCGGTCGTCGAGCTGGTGCGGCTTCTCGCGCCGCAGATCCTCGATCCACGGGGCGTAATGCGCGAGCGGCCCCTGGGACATCGCCGCATCCATCACCGCATCCTCGACCCGATTCAGTTCGAGGGCGAAGAACAGCAGGTCGGCGGAGGCGTCGGTCAGGCGCTCGCGCGTGTCGCCGTAGAACTTGGCCCGGGCCTCGTCGGTGGTGTCGCCGGAATAGACTAGGCCGGCAAACGACATCAGCTTGCCGAGCAGCTCCTCGATGCCCTCGTAGGCCCGGACCGCCTCGGCGAGGCGCTCGGACGCGTCCGCGGCTGCGACCAGCTCGGCGATGCGGCCGGCATAGGTCTCCGAGAAGCGGCGGCACTCCTCCTCGGCCCGGGTCATGTCGGCCGAGAATTCCGGCGCGTCGATGCCGGCATAGAGATCGGACAGGTCCCATTCCGGAAGATGGCCGAGGTCGACGGCCTTGGCTGCGGCGCGTGCGGCGCTCACGCCATCCGGCGCACGGACGTTCACCGGCGAAGCGGTGGTGCTCGGCATCATGTCTCGCAATCCTCAAGGGGGGTCGAAGGCCAGTACCTTGATATCGAGCGCGCGGCCACGCGTTCAACGTGGCCGGCCGCCCCGTCGCGGTGACGCCCGAACGCAAACGTCGTTAAGCGCGACTTTACGTCTGTCCGGCACCCTCCGGTTCGAAACGAAACACGCGCCGACTCAGGCGGTGCGGCGCGGGCCGATCCCGAGCTGCATTCGGCCTGCCGCGCCGCGCAGGGAGTCGCCATGTCCACCACAATTCTCATCGTGGACGACGATCCGGTTCAGCGGCGCCTCGCCGAGGCGGCGGTGCGCCGGTTCGGCTTCAATGCACGCGTCGTGGAGACCGGTGCCGACGCGCTCACCGTGCTGAAGACCGAGAGCGTGGACGTGGTGCTCCTCGATCTCGTGATGCCGGGCCTCGACGGCCTCGGCGTCCTCGCCGAGATGCGCAGCAGCGGCCTCGACACGCCGGTGATCGTCCAGACCTCGAACGGCTCGATCGACGCCGTGGTCAACGCCATGCGGGCGGGCGCCGTCGACTTCGTGGTCAAACCCGCCGGTGCCGAGCGCCTGCAGGTGTCGATCAAGAACGCCCTGCGGGTCGACGTGCTGGAGGAGGAGGTGCGCCGCATGCGCCGCCGCGCCTCCGGGGCGCTGACCTTCAAGGACTTCACGTCCAAGAGCCCCGACATGGAGCGGGTGATCCGCCTCGCCGAGCGGGCCACGAAATCTAACATCCCGGTGCTGATCGAAGGCGAGTCAGGCGTTGGCAAGGAGGTGCTGGCCCGGGCGATCCAGGGTTCGGGCGACCGGCGCGGCAAGCCGTTCGTCACCGTCAATTGCGGAGCGATCCCGGAAAACCTCGTCGAGTCGACCCTGTTCGGCCACGAGAAGGGTGCATTCACCGGCGCCACCGAGAAGCACGCCGGCAAGTTCGTGGAAGCTTCGGGCGGAACCCTGTTCCTCGACGAGATCGGCGAGCTGCCCCTCGACGCCCAGGTGAAGCTGCTGCGCGCGCTCCAAGAGGGCGAGGTCGATCCGGTGGGCGGCAAGCGCTCGGTGCGGGTCGATATCCGCCTGGTCTCCGCCACGAACCGCTCGCTGCTCGACCTCGTGAAGCAGGGCAAATTCCGCGAGGACCTGTATTACCGCCTCAACGTCTTCCCGATGACGCTGCCGCCCCTGCGCGCCCGGCGCGAGGACATCCCGGATCTGGTGCGCTCGTTCTGCGTCCGGTTCTCCGCGGAAGAGGGCAAGCGGATCCGCGCGATCGCCCCGGAGGCGATGGCGTTGCTCACCCGCTATCCCTGGCCCGGCAACGTCCGCCAGTTGGAGAACGCCCTGTTCCGCGCCGTGGTGCTCGCCGATTGCGACGAGCTGACCGTGGCCGAGTTCCCGCAGATCGCCGCGCAGGTCGAAGGTTTCGACGTCCGCATCCCGGCGGCTCCGACGCAGCCGCAGATGCCGGCCTACGCCCCGGAGCCGGTGCGCGAGATCGTCCGGGTCGAGGTCCGCGACCCGCATGCCATGTCGCTGGTCACCGAGGAGACCGGCGAGATGAAGACCATGGAAGTCCTAGAGACGGAGATCATCCGCTTCGCGCTGCAATTCTACCGGCAGCGCATGTCCGAGGTCTCCCGCCGCCTCGGAATTGGCCGATCCACCCTCTACCGCAAGCTGAAGGATCTCGGACTGGAAGGCGACGAGAAGGCCGAGGACGCCGCCTGAGGCAGCACAGAGTGTGCTAGCGCACCGCGCGCCCTCGGACATGACAGCTCGGGGAAAAGCGTTGCCGCGCTACAGAACACGGCGCGACAATCAATGAATCCCGCGTCGCATCAGCTTATCGATGAAATGACCGTCGCGAAGACTGAATTTGGATCGACGACGACTACAGTTGCTCAACGCCACGCTTGAGCGGATAATCACAATCAGAGCGTGCGGCCCTGCCGCCGTGTCCCGGGAGATCACGATGCGCGTCCCGCGCTCCAGCCTCGTCGCGCTGGCCGCCCTACTGACCGGAACGCTGGCCTCGGCCGGCGCGCTCGGCGCCGAGACGGTCGCGCTTGACCCGGCGACCCTCGGCACGCCCGCGCACCCGGCCGAGCCCGCGCAGGCGGCACCGACTGGGTCCGATCTGGTCTCGACCGCGTTGCCCGACTACAAGCCCGAGGCCCCAAAGGCGGAACCCGCCCCGGCCCCGGTCGTGGCGGCGCCCGTGGCTCCTGACTATCCGCAGGGCGCAGCGATCGTCGCACGCTTGACCGATACCGCTCCGCTGCTGCTGCGTCTCCCCGGCAAAGATCGCGACGGCATTCGCGCCTTCTACGAGGCCCGCGCCTACAAGCCGCTCTGGATCGCCGACGGTGCCTGGACTGAGGCCGCCAAGTCGATCTCCGCACGCCTGACTGCCGCCGGCGAAGACGGGCTCGAGGCTCGGGCCTACACGATCCCGAACCTGGCCGAGAAGCCGGACGACAAGGCGGTGGCCGATGCCGATCTCCGCCTGTCAGCGGCGGCTCTGCTCTATGCCCGGGACGCAAGGGGCGGCCGCATCAACCTCGCCTCGATCTCGCGGCTGATCACGCCTCAACTCGATCTGCCCGACGCCAACGCGGTGCTGACCAAGCTCTCGGATGCGGGCGCCAAGGCCGGCGAGGCTCTTCAGAGCTACAACCCGTCCACGGCAGGCTATCAGGCTCTCAAAGCGCGGCTCGCGAGCTTGCGCGGGCCGGCCCCAGCTGCCGTGAAGCCCCTGCGCCTGCCCGCCGGGCCCGTCCTGCGGATCGGTATGCGCGATCCCCGCGTGCCGCTGCTGCGCGCGCATTTCGGCATCGAGACACGCCCGGCCGGCACCCTCGATCGGGCGCCGGGCGAGCCGGAGGAGTACGATGCCACGGTGGCCGACGCGGTGGCGAAGTTCCAGCGCGGCCGCGGGCTGCCCGCCAACGGCGTGCTCAACGTCCAGACCGTGCTGGCCCTGGCCGACACAGGTCGGCCGGCGCGGGCAAGCGGCAGCGAGGCCGAGCTGATCGTCAACATGGAACGCTGGCGCTGGCTGCCGGGCGACCTCGGCTCGGACTACATCCTGGTCAACATCCCGGAATATCGCCTGCGTGCCTATCGCGGCGGCAGCCTGCGCGACGAGGCCCGGGTCATCGTCGGCAAGCCGGAATCGCGCACGCCGCTGTTCTCGGGGCTGATGGAATACGCGGTGGTCAACCCGTCCTGGTACGTGCCGCCCTCGATCCTGAAGACCATGGCGCCGAAGCTCGCGGGCTACGGCGGCAAGACCTGGGGCGGCTACGAGGTGGTGCGCCACGGCGGCCACGTCTCGCTGCGCCAGCCCCCGGGTGAGCGCAATGCGCTGGGCTTCATCAAGTTCATGTTCCCGAACCAGCACGCGGTCTATCTGCACGACACGCCGAACCGCTCGCTGTTCTCGGCGGCCAAGCGCGACTTCAGTCACGGCTGCGTGCGCGTCGACGACCCCTTCCGCCTGGCGGACGCGGTGCTGCCCGATTGGTCCGAAGCGCGGCTCAAGAAGCTGATCGGCAAGGGCGAGCGCACTATCCGGCTGCCCGCGAAACTGCCGGTGCATCTGGCCTACTTCACCGCCTACGTGGACGATGGCGGCGCGTTCCGCACCCTGCCCGATCTCTACGGTTACGACGCGCCGATGCGCGCAGCCCTCGGGCTGCCCGGCGGGGGCGGACCGATGATCGCCAAGCTCCCCGAGGAGAAGGCGCGCCGCAAGCCCGAGGCCGCGCCGGTGGCGCACGCAGATACGGCGCCGCGCCGAGAGGCCGCGCGTCCCCGCCGCTACGCCGAACCGGAGCCGAGCGCCCGCTACGACGAATACGATACGCCGCGCCGGAGCGTTCGTCGTGCGGCCCGCGCCGACAGCGCGCCGGAATACGGCGAGCCCGGCCTGTGGACGCCGGCACCGGCGCCGGTGTCTCGCGGCTGGTGGTAGGTTCACAGCCGGACCGCCGCTTCAACGCACAGGTGCGCGGCCGCACAGCCGGGCACGATTTCGCCACGGTCCAGCCTTAGCCGTTTCCGTCGCACGCTCGGCGCGACGACGCGATAACGGCCCAGACGGGCCGGGCCGCCTCGACCGGACATCCGCCGAGTGCCCGTTTGCGGGTTCCGGGAGAGGATCAGGACTATCGTGCCGAGCCTTCCACGCCCCGCCCGACACCTCGTCCTGACCCTGTGCGGCCTGGCGCTCGGCCTGATCGCCGGCACCGCCGAGACCGAGAACGCGGTCGCCAACGGCGATACCCGCGCGCTCACAATCTACCACACGCATACCCAGGAGAGCGCGACCATCACGTTCAAGCGCGATGGCCGCTACGACCGTGCGGCCCTCGAGCAGCTGAATTGGCTCCTCCGCGATTGGCGCGTCAACGAGCCGATCAAGATGGACCCGCGCCTGTTCGATACGGTCTGGGAGGCCTACCGGCAGGTCGGCGCGAGTCAGCCGATCCACGTGGTCTCGGCCTATCGTTCGCCCGGCACCAACGCGATGCTGCGCCGCCGCTCCCGGATGGTCGCCGAGTTCAGCCAGCACATGCTCGGCAAGGCGATGGACTTCTACCTGCCGGAAGTCTCGATCGACCGGATCCGCGAGGTCGGTCTCCAGATGCAGCGCGGCGGCGTGGGCTGGTACCCGCATGCCGGGACGCCCTTCGTCCATCTCGATGTCGGGTCGGTGCGGATGTGGCCGCGCATGACCCACGACCAGCTCGCCCGGCTGTTCCCGGACGGGAAGACCGTCCACCTTGCGAGCGACAACCGTCCCTTCGCCCGCTACGAGGAGGCGAAGGCCGAGATCCTGGCCCGCGGCGGCACCGTGGCCGGCCTCACCACCCAGATGGCGAGCGGCGAGGAGGAGGACGGGCCTGGCTTGTTCGGCTTCCTGGCGAGCCTGTTCGGCGGCGGCTCCTCCGCGCCGGAGCCGGCTGCGGCACCGCCGCCCGCTCCCGTGGCGAAGCGGGGCCGTCAGGCTCCGGTGGTGGCCGTCGCCAGCGCCGATCCGCAGGATCCGGTCGGCACCCGCGCCGCCCTGGCCTACGCCGCGCCGACGGCGGACGACACGCTGCGCAACACGCTCGGCCGGCCCGACCCGGCGAAGGACGGCAAGCCGGTCGACGCCAGAGCCCTGCTGACCGTGGACAAGCCGACCGCGGAGGACGCCGTTGCCGCCGTGATCGCGCCGCTGCCGCCACGCCGGCCCTCGGATTTCACTGCCGTCGCGGCCGCCGCGATCAGCATGCCGCTGCCGCCGCCGCGCCCGGTGCAGTTCGCCTCGCTGGACGGCGGCATGGCCAACCTGGCGGCGTCGTCCGCAGGCCGTGCCCTCATCCGAGACATTCCGGCCGAGCCGGCGCCGCGGCGTCCTCTCGTGGCCGCCGATGCCGACGGGAAAGCGCAGTTGCGCGCGCTGTTCGAAGCGGCCTCCGCCGGCCCGGTCGCGGCGCCTGCGAGCCGCAGCGCCCCCGTGCGGGTCGCCGCCACCCGGGTTCGCGATGCGGCGCCCGATGCCGTCGTGGCGGCGATGCCGGGACCGGTCTCGACCCGGTTCAGCGCGAAGAGCCCGGGGGACGACCTCACGGCCTCGCGCTTCACCGGCTCCGCAACGCGCGGAACGCGCTAAAGGCAAGATCAGCGCAGGGGCTTGGACAGGTTGACCGCCAGGGCCGAGACCAGGGTCGTGGTATAGCCGTCGTCCTGGGTATCGGCGATGCGCTCGGCTTCGTCGCCGCTATTGGCCGCCACCGACATCATCAGCATCACGGCGGTCATGACCGCGCCGAAGCCGGCGACCAGAGCGAGATAGGCCCGCACGGCGGCACGCGGAACGGGCGAAGCGGCGGTACCGTCGAGGCATAGCGGAGAAGGGCTGCGGTGAATCATGGTCGGTGATTCTGGCGCCTGACGCTGGACCCGAGACGGACTGATTACCAGCACGCACCACCCATCGAATCAATCAGTCAACGTGCCGTCTTTGTCCGAGTTCATTGAACCAGAATGTTTTTCAACCGGGATTTTTACAGGTTGGTTGATGACCCGTATTGGTGGCGACGAGCCGCCCCCAATACGGTTTTCAACGAGGCTCAGCCTTCCTTGCCGAGCACCTTGCCCAGCGCCGCCTGCGCGGCGGCGAGGCGGGCGATCGGAACCCGGTACGGCGAGCACGAGACGTAATCGAGCCCGACCTCCTGGCAGAAGCCGATCGAGGCCGGATCGCCGCCATGCTCGCCGCAGATGCCGAGCTTGATGTCCGGACGGGTAGCGCGGCCGCGCTCGACGCCGATGCGGACCAACTCGCCGACGCCTTCCTGGTCGATGGTGATGAACGGGTCGGCCGGCAGGATGCCCTTCTGGGTGTAGGGACCCAGGAAGGTCGCCGCGTCGTCGCGGGAGATGCCGAGCGCCGTCTGCGTCAGGTCGTTGGTGCCGAACGAGAAGAACTCAGCGGTCTGTGCGATCTCGCCGGCCTTGAGCGCCGCCCGCGGCAACTCGATCATGGTGCCGACCTGGTAGTCCAGGGTGGCGCCCTTCTCCTCGGACACCGCCTTGGCCATGGCGTCGATCCGCGCCTTCACGATGTCGAACTCGGCGCGGGTGAAGACCAGCGGCACCATCACCTCGGGGGTGACCGGGCTGCCGGTATCCGCAGCGGCCTGGACGGCGGCCTCGAAGATCGCCCGGGCCTGCATCTCGGCGATCTCCGGGAAGGCGATCGCCAAGCGGCAGCCGCGGAAGCCGAGCATCGGGTTGTGCTCGGACAATTCCCGCATCCGGTGGCGGATTTTTTCCTCCGATACGCCGGTCGCCTTCACGACCTCGGCGACCTCCGCATCCGTGTGCGGCAGGAACTCGTGCAGCGGCGGATCGAGCAGGCGGATCGTCACCGGCAGGCCGGACATGATCGTGAACAGCTCGACGAAGTCCTGGCGCTGGTAGGGCAGGATCTTCGCGAGCGCGGCGCGGCGGCCCTCGGCGTCGTCGGCCAGGATCATCTCACGGACCGCGATGATGCGGTCACCTTCGAAGAACATGTGCTCGGTGCGGCACAGGCCGATACCCTCGGCGCCGAAATTCCGCGCCGTGCGGGCGTCTGTCGGGGTGTCGGCATTGGCCCGCACCTTCATGCCGCGGAACTGGTCGGCCCATTCCATCAGGGTCGCGAAGTCGCCCGACAGCTCGGGCTCGAGCATCTTCACTTCGCCCTGGATCACTTGGCCCGTCGAACCGTCGATGGTGATCCGGTCGCCGGCCTTCAGGGTGGCGTCCCCGACCTTCATGGTCTGGGCCTTGTAGTCGATCCGGATCGAGCCGACGCCGGAGACGCAGGGCTTGCCCATGCCGCGGGCGACCACGGCCGCGTGGCTGGTCATGCCGCCGCGGGTGGTGAGGATGCCCTCGGCGGCGTGCATGCCGTGGATGTCCTCGGGCGAGGTCTCGATGCGCACCAGGATGCACTTGCGCTCGGCCTTGCGCAGGGCCTCGGCGTCCTCGGAGTTGAACACGATCTCCCCGGTGGCCGCCCCGGGGGAGGCCGGCAGGCCGGAGGCGATGACCTTGCGGTCTGCCTTCGGGTCGATCGTCGGGTGCAGCAGCTGGTCGAGGGCCGAGGGCTCGACCCGGCCAATCGCCTCCTCGCGGGAGATCAGCCCCTCGCCGGCCAGATCCACGGCGATGCGCAGGGCCGCCTTGGCGGTGCGCTTGCCGTTGCGGGTCTGGAGCATCCAGAGCTTACCCTTCTCGATGGTAAACTCCATGTCCTGCATGTCGCGGTAATGCGCCTCCAGGATCCCGTAGATCCGGGTCAGCTCCGCGTAGCTCTCGGGCAGGGCCTTCTCCATGGAAGGCTTGTCGCTCTCGGCCTCGATCCGGGCCTTTTCCGTGATGTTCTGCGGCGTGCGAATGCCCGCCACCACGTCCTCGCCCTGAGCGTTGATCAGGAACTCGCCGTAGAGCGCCTTCTCGCCGGTGGAGGGGTTGCGGGTGAAGGCGACGCCGGTGGCCGAGGTGTCGCCCATGTTGCCGAACACCATGGCCTGGACGTTGACGGCCGTGCCCCAGCTCTCCGGGATGCTGTTCAGCTCGCGGTACTTCTTCGCCCGCGGGATCATCCAGGAATTGAACACGGCGCTGATCGCGCCCCAGAGTTGGTCCTCGGCTCCCTGCGGGAAGTCCGAGCCGTGCTCGTCGCGGACGATCTTCTTATAGGTCTGGATCAGGGTCTTCCAATCCTCGGCGCCGAGCTCGGTGTCGAGGTCGTAGCCCTTGCCCTCCTTGTAGTGCTCCAGGGCCTCCTCGAAGGCGTGGTGCTCAACATTCAGCACCACGTTCGAGTACATTGTGATGAAGCGGCGGTAGGAATCGTAGGCGAAGCGCTCGTCGTCCGCTTCCTTGGCCAGGGCCAGAACGGTCTGGTCGTTGAGGCCGAGATTCAGCACGGTGTCCATCATGCCTGGCATCGAGGCGCGGGCGCCGGATCGGACCGAGACCAGCAGCGGGTTCGCCGCATCGCCGAACTTGCGGCCGGTCAGCGTGCCGATCTGGTTCAGCGCGGCCGCGACCTGATCCTTCAGCTCCGGCGGGTAGGCCTTCCCGTTATCGTAGTAGGAGGTGCAGACTTCGGTGGTGATGGTGAAGCCGGGCGGGACCGGCAGGCCGAGATTGCACATCTCGGCGAGGTTGGCGCCCTTGCCCCCGAGCAGGTCGCGCATCTGCGACTTGCCCTCCGCTTTGCCGTCGCCGAAGGCATAGACCCACTTCGCGCTGCCGGTCGCCATGTCGATCCCGTCCATATCTGGTGCCCGGCGCAGGCCGAGCTGATGGGCGCGGGTTGGACCATCCCGCAACGCAACGCAAGATGAACGCATTGCGGGCTTGTGCGCGCGCGGCTGACGCGCGGCGACGTCTGTCAGGAATCGCGCGCCTGAACCGGCTTTACGAAAGGCCGCGCAGCAGGCCGAGACCGATCACGCCGACCACGATCAGGTAGATCGCCACGATGTAGTTGAGGAGCCGCGGCACGATCAGGATCAGGATCCCGGCCAGGATCGCGATGAGCGGCTGAAGGTTCGAGATGGTGATGGTCACGGGCGCCTCCAGGGGCCGAGCTCGGCCGTTGACGATCGACGTCCGTAGCGCATGGCGGTTCCCTGTGGCTGGCGCATGACGAAGCGCCGGATCGGCTCCGGCGCTTCGTGCGTTCGCGTCAGGGCTTCGATGGCTTCAGCGCCGGCGTGTTCGTCCCCGGGATCGGGTCCTTCGCCTCGCCGGTGGGCAGGCTCGCTTCGATGGTCGGGTGCGACAGCTCCGGATAGGGGCCGATCACGTTGGCGCCGTTGAGCGGCTTGTTGGCGCCGTTGTGGCAGGTGGCGCAGTTGATCTTCGGCACGTCACCGAGCGCCCCGAGGCGGTTGCGCGGGAAGGTCCCGGTAAGCGGCTCCATGAAGTCCTGATTCAGGTCGCGCACCATGCGGATGCCGTACCAGGCGTGGACCCGGTTGGGCGTGCTGGTGTCCCACTGCGCCACCGACCGGGTGTTGTGGCAGAAGGTGCAGTTGACCCCGAGCGATTGCGACATGCTGATCATGATCGCGAAGGTCTTCTCCGCGTCCTGGATCGGCTTGCCCTTGGTTTCCGGCAGGACCGTGGTGCCGTTGACCCGCACGGCGTCCTCGGACGTGTCCTTGTGCTGGTAGAACGCCTGGTAGACGTCGTAGGGCAGCGAGGTGTTGCCGACTTCCGCGGAGGCCAGGTTCTGGCTGTTGTTGCGCGGCTTGAACCGGCCCTCGCCCTGGACGGGACGGTCGAACCAGATGTTAGCCGGCACCGGATTGCCCCGGTGGCAGGTGTAGCAGGTCACGCCCGCCTCGTGGACGTGCTTCTCCTTCCAGGACGAATTGATCGTCTGGGTCATCTGCAGCATCCGACGGGCGACCCGCTTCTGGTACAGCTCGTCGGAGGCCATGTTCTCGGTGCTGTGGCAGTAGGTGCAGCCCTGCTGGGGCGCCACCCACTCGGTGATCGAGACCATCAGCCGGTTGAACTGCTCGGCCGAGAGATCCCCTAAGACCTGGACGTTCTCGTAGACCGCCGAGGCCTTGTCGCCGCCGGCATCGGCCGGGTCGGCGGGGGCCGGGGCGACGTTGGCCGCCGCCAGCGCCTCGTTGCCGGCCCGGGTCCGGATCAGGTCCATGCCGGTGCCGCGGAAGCCGGTCTGCTTGGCCGCCATGGGGGGATGGGTCCAGCCCGCGCCCCCGAACATCGCGATGGTGAGGAACAGGGCGAGCGCCCCGCCGACCACCGCCAGAATCGTCTTCATGACGGCCTCCTCACGGCTTCATGCCGGGTGCGAGATGGGCGGGGTCGACGATCGGGCCGTAGACCTGCGGATAGGACGGGGCGACGCCATGCTTGACCGCCCAGAGGTACCAGTTGTCGACCACCGTGCCGGTGAGCAGGATGCCGATGCCGCCGGTCAGCGTCGTCAGCACCGCGAACCACCACGCCCAGCGGTGGATCGACTCCATCGTGGCGTTGAAGCCCATGGTCCAGCGCCAGAACAGGGCGGCGCGCTCGGTGGCGGTGCCGCGATCGACGATCTGGTCGATCTCGCGGTCGGCGCCGTAGCGGGAGCAGGCCAGGATGGTGCCCCCGTGCATCGCGAACAGCAGCGTCGATCCGTAGAGGAACGTGATCGAGAGCATGTGGAACGGGTTGTAGAACAGGTTGCCGTAGCGGAGCGAGAACGCCGCGGTCCAGTCGAGGTGGGGAAAGATCCCGAACGGCACCGCCTCCGACCACGAGCCCATCATCAGCGGCCGGATGAAGCCGAGGACGAGGTAGAGCCAGATCGCCGAGGCGAAGGCCCACGGCACGTGGGTGCCCAGCCCGAGTGCCCGCGCCCGGCGATAGAGATGGACCCACCACAGCAGGATCGACGTGGTCAGGAAGAAGCCGGCGATCAGCCACCAGCCGCCCTCGTTGAGCGGGGGCAGGATCTTCAGCCCGTATTTCGGCAAGGGCGGTTCCAGGGCGAGCCAGGGCAATTGCCGGGCGAACTGCACCGGATCCCAATTCACCGAGGCCCACATGTTGAGCCCGATGATCTCGAAGGCGATCAGCCCGCAGACCATCGACAGGGCGGCGACGTAGCCGATGTAGATCGGACCGACTTGGCTGTTGCCCAGCAGGCCGAACAGGTAGCTGTTGAACGGCTTGCCGACGCGCTCGTTGGAGCTCACCGGAATGCCGTTCTCCGGCTCCAGCGGGCGCACCTGAACCTGGGTGAAGATGTTCTGGTAATAGGCCATCGCCCGCCCTCCCCCCGGTCGACCGCACGCGTCGTGCGGCGCCGGCTTGGATCATTGGTATCGGTTCGCCCGATTCTCGGCGGGCGATGCGTTTTTCAGCGCCACACCGGCAGGTTGAGCCACCAGCCCCACCATTGCGGCCAGCCCTGCGTCCAGAACGGCCCGCTGATCACGATGCAGACGGCGCTCCAGAAGCCCGCCGACAGGGCCAGGAACAGGCCGAGGCGGTGGATGCCGAGCGTGCCGATCGAGTAGCCGATCGTGTCGCGGAAGAAGGTGTCCTCGTGCTCGGGGGTCTTCACGGTCTCGCCCTTCTTCGGGTTGGTCGCCGCGAGGATCAGGCCGCCGTGCATCGCCAGCGCCAGGGTGGTCGTGAAGAAGAACGTCACGGCCAGCATGTGCGCCGGATTGTAGTGGAAGTGCAGGTATTGGTACCCGGTGTTCGACACCCAATCGAGGTGGCTGAGGATGCCGTACGGGAAGCCGTAGCCCCAGGCACCCATCAGGAACGGCCGCACCACGACGAGGGTGAAATAGGCGAAGATCGCCATGCCGAAGGCGGCCGGCACGTGATAGCCGATGCCGAGCTTCCGGCAGATCTCGACCTCGCGCATCATCCAGGACAGGAACGAGCCCAGCGCGCAGAACGTGATGATCTGCCAGAGGCCGCCCTCTTTCAGCGGCGCGAGCTTCAGCCCGTAGCTGATGTCGGGCGGCGCGATGTTGATCTGCCAGACGTTCCAGGTCGGCCCGATCGCGGCACCGTAGATCACCAGCGCGGTGCCGAGCACCGTGAAGAACAGCCCGGTCACGCCGAAGAATCCGACGAAGAACGGCCCGACCCAGAAGTCGAACAGGTCGCCCCCGAGCAGCGTCCCGCCGCGGATCCTGTACTTTCGCTCGAAGCTCAGCATCGCCATGGCGGACACTCCTCAGCCCGGCCGCAATTTTTGGGGTTTTTGGACCGCGGCCCTTTGGAGCCGCGGTCCCGGCCAGCCTGGATCAGGCGGGCATGCTGGGCAGGACGAGCGTGATGTTGCTCGCCGCCTTGTTCGCCTTCGGACCTTCCAGCCAGTTGAACCGGTCGGTCGAGAGCAGGATGAAGTGGATCAGCAGCGCCAGGATGAAGAGGAAGGTGAACAGAGCCACCAGCGTGCGCCGCGGATCGAACAGTAACCAGACCTTGTGCATCCGATCCTCCTCAGCCGATCATCGTGACGAGGGCGCGGGCCGCATCGGTGACGCCTTCGAGAGAGGCGTAGCCCTGCGGTCCGGGGAGCCAGGGGCGCCACAACCAGACGAGGATGTGGGCGACCACGGCAATCGCCGTGAAGATGAGGAAGCTCGTCAGGAAGATCGCGTGGAACTCCTTGGCTTCCGGTTCCGTCAGCCCGGACAGGCTGCTCGGTCTTTCTGTTGCAACGGGTCCACCGGCCATGATTCAGACCTCCGTGTGTTGGCCGCGTTCCCCGAGAGGAAGGCGACGGGTGCTGCCGTGTTGCTCAAGGCGGTCACGGCTTGACTTCCCCCGCGTCACCGGACGGAAGCGTCTCGATCAGGGCGTTCAGCCCATGAAGGCGAAGGGGATCGCTTGAACCGCCATGGCGCGGGCCTCGCCGAACACCGAACGGCGCGCCGGCGCGAAACCCAGGCGGGCGGCCTCGCGGGCCGGACGGACGCGGTTGAACGCGGCGGCGGCGAGGAAGCACGGGTAGGTCGCGGCCAGGATCAGCCGGAACTGCAGCGCTTCCTGGTGCAGACGTGCGGTCGGGACCATCGTTCGCATCGTCAGGTCTCCTCTCAGGGGAACGGAAAGGCGGTTCATGCGGGGATCCCCCCGGCAAGATCGGCTCGGGCGCGTGCCACATGGGCAGGCGCGACGGCAGCGGATTCGGCTGTGCGGGCGGCGCGCTCGGCGGCGTCGCGCAGGCGCTTGGCGGCGGAGATGCGGGCCAGGACCGGCTGCGCCTCGACCAGGTCGTCCAGCGCCGCGCGCGCGGCCTCGTCCCAGGGCAGCTCGCGGTGGTGGCGCGCCGGGGTGGCCTCGACCTTGTCCATGTCGCGGGCGAGCGGCAGGATGTGGAAGAGCGTGTCGAACAGCGCGTTGCAAACTTCCTGGACCAGGTAGGTCGCGCCCGCGAACCCCATGAACGGCGTGCCGGTGTGCCGCCGGATAATCGCCCCGGGGAACGAGGCCGGGATGTAGGTCGCCCGGGCCCCGCACTCGGCGAGATACATCCGCTCGTTGAACGAGCCGAACAGCACCAGCGGCGGCTTCTCGGCGATGGCCTTGCGCACCGCATCGTTGTCGGGCTTCAGCCCGGCCGACCGGCTGAACGCGAAGTTGCAAGGCAGCCCCATCTCGTCTTCAAGGAAGTGCCGGACACCGCGGGCGTAGGTCTCGGTGGCGACGATCCCGAAGCTGGCGGTCCCGAAAAAGTCCTGCGTGACCGAGCGCCAGAGGTCCCAGACCGGCTTGATCGTGGTGTGGCGCTCGCGCTCGATGAACGGCTCCGGGTCGAGCCCGAGGATCGCACCCAATGAGCGCAGGAACTTGGTGGTCGAGAGGATGCCGACCGGCGCCTGCAGGTAGGGCCGCTCCAGGTCCTCGCAGAGCAGGCGTCCGAACTCGCGGTAGAGGCAGATATTGGCGTCGGCGTTGACGAGCTTGGGCACATCCGCGAGGTGCGAGCCCAGCGGGAAGGTCAAGTTCACCTCGGCGCCGACCCCCTCGACCAGCCGCCGGATCTCGGCGAGGTCGGAGGGCATGTTGAAGGTGCCGTAGGCCGGCCCGATGATGTTCACCCGCGGCTTTTCGCCGGGCTTCTTCTCGGGCCGGGCGGGGATGCCCTTCTTGGCGAATTTCTTGGCGCCGTATTCCTGCCAGAGCCAGCGCATCGCGCGGTCGGCAGCCTGCCACTGGTCCTCGTCGATGGTGCGCGGCAGGAAGCGCTGGAGGCCGGTGCCCTCCGGCGTCACGCCGCCGCCGATCATCTCGGCGATCGAGCCAGTGACGACCACGCTGGGCTGGCCCGGATCGAGGGTGGCGTGGGCGCGCTTCATCGCGCCCTCGGTGCCGTGGCGGCCGAGCTCTTCCTCGGCGAGACCCGTGACGACGATCGGCAATTCGTGCGGCGGCAGCGCGTCGGTGTAGTGCAGCACCGAGGTGACCGGCAGGTTCTCGCAGCCGACCGGGCCGTCGATGACGACCTGCAAGCCCTTGATCGCCGTGAAGACGTAGACGGCGCCCCAGTAGCCCCCGGCCCTGTCGTGATCGAGGATCAGCATCACGCCATCTCCCCGATCGGCTTCTTCGGACCTTCGATCTTCGGGCCCTGGCGCTTCTGCGGGGTTTCCTGCCAGACGCCGGCGGCGTGGCCGGTGCCGACACCCTCGAAGAACTCGCGCATGGCGTCGAAGCGGGGCTTGTTGGCGAGCGCGCCGTTGATCACCCGCGCCAGGGAACCGGCGCCGGCCGCGCCCATGAGCGGGCGGGCCGAGATCAGGTTGGTGAAGTAGAGGGCCGGCGTGCCGCGCTCCTTGGCCCGCTGCACCACCGGCGTCGTGCCGATGGCCAGGTCCGGCTTCAGCGCGTCGAGGGCGAAGAGGTCGTCCTCCAGCGAGGCGCGGTAGCGGACTTCGGTGCCGCGCGCTTCGAGCCAATCGCGGTCTGCCTCGGACCACGGCGTGCGCGGGCAGGCGGTGCCGACATACGGGACCTCGGCGCCGCTCTCGATGAGGAGACGCGCCACCAGCAGCTCCGAGCCCTCGTAGCCGGAAAGCGTGATCCGGCCCTTGATCGGCATGGCGGCGAGGGCGCCGCGGATGCCCGGGAGGATCTTGTTTTTGGCCGCCTCGACGGTGGCACGCCTGACGCCGCAGGCCTCGCCGATCCGGTCGAGCCAGTCCGCGGTGCCGTCGACGCCCACCGGGGCGGAGCCGACCACGGGCCGGCCGGCCGCCTCGAACTCGCGGATCGAAGCGGTGTAGAACGGGTGGATGGCTGCAACGGCGGCGCAGTCCAGGGCAGCGTAGAGCTCGCGCCATTCGCGGGTCGGCACCACCGGCCCCGCCGCGAGGCCCAAAGGCTCCAGCAGCGCGCCGATCACCACCGGGTCTGCCGGGAAGACCTCGCCGAGCAGCGCCACGCTCGGGCGCTCCGAGCGGCCGCCGCGCGGTGTCGCGACCGGGCCCTGCTCGGCCTCGGTGCGGGCGACCTTGAGCATGGCCCCGGCCAGAACGTCTTTGGCCTCGGCATGGGTCGGAACCCCGAAGCCCGGCACGTCGATGCCGATCACCCGGACGCCGTCGATCTGCTTCGGCAGCAGGCGGAGCGGGACGCCCGAGGCGGTCGGCACGCAGAGGTTGATGACGACGACCGCGTCGTAATCCTCGGGCTTGGCCGTGGCGTGGACCGCCTCGCGGATGTCCTCGAACAGCTTGCCGGTGACCAGGGTCTCGGAATTGAACGGCACGTAGCCGACGCTGCGCCGGGCGCCGTAGAAATGCGACGTGAAGGTCAGGCCGTAGACGCAGCAGGCCGAGCCCGAGAGGATCGTGGCGGTGCGGCGCATGCGCAGGCCGACCCGGAGCGAGCCAAAGGCCGGGCACATGCTCTGCGGCTGGTCGTGCGGCCCCTGCGGGTAATCGCTGCGGAGCTGCGCCAGGGTCTCCGATATCCCGGCCGCCTCGGCGGCTTCCCGCATCGCATCCTTGCCGGAATGGCAGCCCAGCCCGTCGCCTTTGGTGGCGTCGAGGTTGATCGCCTCGGCCGGCGGGGCGGCAGGGCGGGGACGAGCCCGCAGATCGGAGATGTCGAGGGAGACGGCCATGCCTCAAACCTCGTCGTAGACGACTTCGAGGGACGGCTTGGTCACGTGCGCGACGCCGCACATGTCCTCATGGGTCGCCGGGACCAGGACCACGTCGCGGCCGGTCACATCGCTGGAGAACAGGCCGAGCAGCCCGTCCTGCGTGAGCGGCGTCGGCCGGTGCGGCGCGGACGTGGCGACGTTGGCGGCCAGATCCGAGAACAGGCTGCCCCAGCGGCTCTCCGGACGGCCGATGATCTCGTAATTGGCGCTCTTGCGGCGGATGTCGTCGTCGGCCGGAATCGAGGCCAGGACCGGGATGCCGGCGGCGTCCGCGAAGGCCTGGGCCTCGCCGGTGCCGTCATCCTTGTTGATCACCAGGCCGCCCACGCCGACATTGCCGCCGAGCTTGCGGAAATACTCGACCGCCGAGCAGACGTTGTTGGCGACGTAGAGCGATTGCAGGTCGTTCGAGCCGACGACGATGACCTTCTGGCACATGTCCCGGGCGATCGGCAGGCCGAAGCCGCCGCAGACCACGTCGCCCAGGAAGTCCAAGAGGACGAAGTCGAAGCCCCAATCGTGGAAGCCGAGCTTTTCCAGCAGCTCGAAGCCGTGGATGATACCCCGGCCGCCGCAGCCGCGCCCGACCTCGGGGCCGCCGAGCTCCATGGCGTAGACGCCGTCGCGCTTGAAGCAGACATCGCCGATCGCCACCGGCTCGCCGGCGAGCTTCTTCTTCGTCGAGGTCTCGATGATGGTCGGGCAGGCCTTGCCGCCGAACAGGAGCGAAGTGGTGTCGCTTTTCGGATCGCAGCCGATCAGCAGGACCTTCTTGCCCTGCTGGGCCATCATGTAGCTGAGATTGGCGAGCGTGAACGACTTGCCGATACCGCCCTTGCCGTAGATCGCGATGATCTGCGTTTCTTTCTTCACGGGGGCGGTCGAGACCGCATCCGGCTCGATCGCCGCTTCGGCGCGGAGCTGGGTGGCCTGATCGAGGGCGGCCTTGTTGAGCTGAACGTTCACGCGGCGTCCCTCCAGTCGAGGATCATCTTCAGGCAGGCGGGATCGGCGAAGGCTTGGCGATAGGCGTCCGGGGCTTGAGCCGCCGGGGCGCGGTGGGTGATCAGCCCGTCGAGGGAGAGGCGGCCGCCCTCGATCAGCGCTGTGACCGCGGCGAGATCCTCGGGGCGGAACTCGGCCGAGATCCGGATCCGGGCCTCCCGCATGAAGGCCGGTGGGAAGGCGAAGGACAGGGGCGCCTCGTAAAAGCCGGCGAGCACGATTTCGCCGCCGGGGGCCAGGCGGGCGATCAGCCCGTCGAGGCCGGACGCATCGCCGCTGACATCAGTGATCACCGCGTAATCGCGCCGGGAATCGTCCTCCGGTGCCAGGACCGTGTAGCCGGGGGCGCCTTCGCGGCGGGCCGGGTCCAGCTCCCAGACGGTCGGCTCGGCGCCGGCGGCGAGCGTGAGGCGCGCCAGCAGCCGTCCCAGCACACCGTGCCCCACGATCAGCGGCTTCGCTCCGGCGGAGAGGCCGCCGAGCGCCCGGTAGGCCGTGGCCGCGAGCGCGATCAGGCAGGCCGTGTCACCGAGAGCCGAGTCCACCGGCACGAGGCGGGCAGCCGGGGCGATGAGGTGCGAGGCCGCGCCGCCGAACAGGCCGCGGACGGCACCGAAGCAGCGGGCACCCGGGACGAAGACGGTCTGTCCGACTCGGACCGGCGCATCGGCGGCGGCTTCGACCACGGTGCCGACCGACTCGTAGCCCGGGACCAGGGGGTAGCCCATGCCGGGGAACGGCGGCATGCGGCCCGACCAGAGAAGACGCTCGGTTCCGGTGCTGATCCCGCTCCAGGACACCGCCACGACCGCGTCGGCAGCTCCGGCAGGCGTCAGGGCCAGGCGATTGAGCGCCAAGTGCTCCGGACGTTCGAGGATGACGGCAAGAGCGTCCATGACTGGAATAATCCGCCCTGTGTTTTGCGACTCTCGCTTTGGCGGAACCGCTATGTGTCATCCTAGATAGACACAATGGCGCGTCAAGTCATTCTTACATCAACGTGCGTCTTTCTGCGCGACGATCAGACGTGTGAGGAGCGGACGGCGGGTCCGGTGCTCGCGCGTGGTCGCAAAACCCGCCCTGCGCAGCATGGCGTGCAGCTCCTCGGCGCGGCGCGGACGGCCCGAGCCCATGGCGAGGAGGTAGAATCCGAAATACGCATCCCCAACCGGCTCGGCCCCTGGCGTGCCGGCCATCGGCTCCGCCAGGATCAGCGTTCCGCCGGGCGGCAGCGCCGCGTGCACGGCCTTGAGCAGGGCCAGCGCCGGCCCGTCATCGTGATCGTGGACGATCCGGACCAGGGACATCGTGTCGGCACCGGCCGGCAGGCCGTCGTGGAAGCTGCCGCCGCGGCAGGTGATGCGCTCGGCCAAACCCGCCTGCGCCAGCCGCTCGGCGGCGCGACCGGCCACGGCCGGAAGGTCGAACAGGGTCAATGGCAGGGCGTCATGCCGAGCCGCGACCGCTTGCAGGAACGCCCCCTCGCCGCCGCCGACATCCATCAGGTGCCGGCTCCGCGAGAGGTCGCAGGCATCGAGCACGTCGTCGGCGATCAGCGCCTGCGACGAACCCATCAGGCCGCCATAGGGCGCCACCGAGGCCGCATCGGCGGTCTCGCCGGCGGCGTAGGGCCAGTAGCGCGCGAGCCGGGTCGGCTCCGCCGTCCCGCGCAGGAGCGCCACCGGATCCGCGAGGTCGGCGTAGAGCAGCGCGTGGTGCTCCACCATCGCGGCGATCCCGGGATTGCCGGTCAGGGCGGCGCCGAGATCGGCGAGGCCGAAACGGTCGCCCGGCAACGCCCGGACGAGGTCGAGGGAGGCGGCGGCACGCATCAGGCAGCGCGTCTTCTCGACCGGCAGGTCGAGGCGGCGCGCCAGCATGTCGAGGGTCAGTGGCCCCTCGGCCAGGATCCGGAAGAGGTCGAGGCGGATGCAGGCCGTCAGCACCTGCGTGTAGACGAAGCCGGCGCAGAGATCGAACAGCGCCCGGGTGTTCTTCCGGGCGATGCCCCGGGTCAGCGGGAAGCCCGCTGCCCAGCGCTGGAAGCGCGGGCTCGCCACCACGCGGTTCCGCCAGCCGAGCCAGCGGTCCCGGAGCGAAGCCCGAGGAGCCAAGGTTGCGCCGGGGCGCGGAACCGAGCCGGCGGTCAGGCCGCCACCGCGCGCAGGCTCGCAGGCAGGAACAGCCGCGCCTGCGCCTCGATCTCGGCTTTGAGCTGCGCCACACCCGGACAGGCCGGGATCGCCGCCACCGCCTCACGGGTGAGACGGGCCAGGCGATCCAGGGCGCCGTCGGTGCCGAGGAGCGCGGCGGCGTTGGGGCGCCCGAGGGTGGCGTCGCGACCGGCGGGCTTGCCGATCTCTTCCTGGCGGCAGGCGACATCGCGCAGGTCATCCGCAACTTGGTAGGCCTCGCCGAGACACTCTCCGAGGCGCCGCCAGGGCTCTGGATCGGATCCCGCGGCTGCCGCGCCCAGCACAGTCGCGGCGGCGAACAGGGCGCCGGTCTTGGCCTGCTGGTAGTCGCTCAGGCTGATATGGGCCTCCGACTCCCAGGCCTGTCCGGCCGCGATGCCGCTGGGCGAGCCGGCGGCGCGCCCGAGGAGGCCGACGAGGCGACCGAGCCGGACCGGATAGGGGCCGGCGGCCCGAGCCAGGGTCTCGAAGGCCAGAACGATCAGGGCATCGCCGGCGAGCACAGCGATCGGCTCGCCAAAGGCAACGTGCACCGTGGGTTTCTGGCGGCGCAGGGGGGCGTCGTCGAAGCAGGGCAGGTCGTCGTGGACCAGGGAGGCGCAGTGCAGCAACTCGATCGCAGCCGCCGCGGCCTCGGAGGCGGTGGGATCATCGTCGCCGCAGGCCCGGGCCACCGAGAGGCACAGGCGGGGCCGGATGCGGTGTCCGCCGGGAAAGACGGCGTAGCGCAGGGCCTCGGCCAGGAGGGGCGGCGCACCCGGCGCCTCGGCATAAGCCACGGCGCGATCCAGCGCCTGTTCGATCCGCCGGCCCGACTCCATGGCGCGCCTCCCGTGTTATGATCGGTTGTCAGCGACAAGTGTCATTTCTTATTGACACTTTGCGGACCGGAGATCAATCCCAATCGGCAGGCGGACGGCGTGGGGTTGAGCGTGGCGCAGGAACGCGTCGTGGTGATCGGAGCCGGGATCGGCGGTCTGGCCGCCGCCCTACGGTTGGCGCATGCCGGGCTATCGGTCACGGTGGTTGAGCGCGCCGCGCGGCCGGGCGGCAAGATGGCGCGCGTGCCGGTCGGCGAATTCGCCGTCGAAACCGGCCCGACCGTGTTCACGATGCGCTGGGTCTTCGAAGAATTGTTCGCCGAGGCGGGCGCTCGCTTCGCAGACCATGCGCAGCTGACGCCGGCGAGCCTGCTGGCCCGGCACGCCTGGACGAAAGACGCGCGGTTGGACCTGTTCGCCAACCCGGACGCCTCGGCAGCGGCGATCGCCGACTTCGCCGGGCCCCGGGAGGCCGACGGCTACCGCCGATTCTGCGCCCGCTCGGCCGAGGTCTACCGGACCCTGGAAGGTCCGTTCATCCGCGAGGGCCGGACCAGCCCGACCGGCCTGGCGCAACGGGTCGGGATCTCGGGTCTCGGCGACCTCTGGCGCATCCAGCCCTTCGCGACGCTGTGGTCGGCGCTCGGCACGTTCTTCCGCGATCCCCGGCTGCTGCAGCTGTTCGGGCGCTACGCGACCTATTGCGGCGCCTCGCCGTTCACCGCGCCGGCGACGCTGATGCTGGTCGCCCATGTCGAGCAGGCGGGGGTCTGGACCGTGGCGGGCGGCATGAGTGCGCTCGCCGGGGCGGTGGCGGATCTGGCCGCGGAGCGCGGCGCGACGTTCCGCTACGGCGCGCATGTCGAGCGGATCGTCACCGAGGGCGGCCGGGTCTCCGGGGTTGTCCTAGCCGACGGCGAAAAAATCCCAGCGGAAACCATCGTCTGCAACGCCGATGCGGCGGCGCTCGGCGCGGGGCTGTTCGGCCCGGACGCGGCGCTCATGGGTGAGCGGCTGGCCCCGGCCGAGCGCTCGCTCTCGGCCGTCACCCTGTGCACGGCGGCGATCCCGCAGGGCTTCCCGCTGGCCCACCACACCGTGTTCTTCTCGGCCGATTACCGGGCCGAGTTCGACACGATCCTGCGGCAGCGCCGCCTGCCCGACGACCCCACCATCTACATCTGCGCGCAGGACCGGACCGAGACGGGCGCCCCGCCCGCCGGGCCGGAACGCCTGCTGATGCTCGTCAACGCCCCGGCCGACGGCCGGGAGCGCCCGCTGACGCCCTCGGAGATCGCCCGATGCGAGACGAATCTGAATCGCCGGCTGGAAGCCTGCGGGCTGACCTTCGCGGAGACCCTGCCCCTGGTGGTGACCGATCCGACCGGGTTCGAGAAAAAATTTCCGGGGAGCGCGGGGGCGCTCTACGGCCGGGCGCCGCAGGGCTGGGCCTCGACCTTCAAGCGGGCGGGCGCCCGGACCGCCCTGCCGGGCCTGTACCTGGCGGGGGGCACGATCCATCCTGGCCCGGGCGTGCCGATGGCGGCGCAATCCGGCCGGCTGGCGGCGGCAGCGATCCTGCAGGACCTCGATTCGACGGCCCGGTCGCGCAGAACGGCTACGCGTGGTGGTACGTCGATGCGGTGAGCGATGACGGTCGCCAGGGGCTGACGATCATCGCCTTCATCGGCAGCGTGTTCTCGCCCTATTACGGCTGGAGCGCCGACAAGGACCCGTTTGCCCATTGCGCCATGAACGTGGTGCTCTACGGCGACCAAAGCCGCTTCGCCATGACCGAGCGCGGCGCCGGCAGCCTGTCCCGCAGCCGGCACCACATCGCCATCGGCCCCAGCGCCATGGCGTGGGACGGCACGGCCCTGACGGTCCGGATCGACGAGCGCGGCGCCCCCCTGCCCCGGCGGATCCGCGGCACGGTGCGGCTCACCCCGCGCGGCTTCACCCCCGGGCCGTTCCAGCTCGATCCCGGTGGGCGGCACCGCTGGTGGCCGATGGCGCCGTCCTCGCGGGTCGAAGTCGATCTCGACCGGCCCGATCTCCGCTGGACCGGCAGCGGCTATTTCGACACCAACAACGGCGACGAGCCCCTGGCCTCGGCCTTCACCCGCTGGACCTGGTGCCGGGCCGACCTGCCGGACGGCGCCGCGATCCTGTACGACGTGCGCCACCGCAACGGCGGCGGCCAGAACCTGTCGCTGCGCTTCTCCCACGACGGCAGCCGCCGCGAGATCCGCCCACCCCTGGCCGCGACCCTGCCGGCCACCTCGTTCTGGCGCATGCCCCGGGAGACCCGCAGCGACGACGGCCGCTCCCGGGTGCTCACCACCTTCGAGGACACGCCGTTCTATTCACGCTCCCTGCTCGCCTCGACGCTCGGCGGCGAGCCCGTGCGGGCCGTGCACGAGAGTCTTTCGCTGGACCGGTTCCGCAACCCGCTGGTGCAGCTGATGCTGCCGTTCCGCATGCCGCGGCCCTATGCGGGATGATTTTTTTTTGGATGTGGGAATGCGCACGATCCGGGCGGGTGCCTCATAACCCACCCCGTCATTCCGCGGCCGCGAGGCGGACCCCGGAATGACGGGGTGTCCGACTTACGCGTGCGCACAAGTCTGACCGCGCTGGAAAGACGAGCTCCAGCAATGCAGCGGCTTTCCATACATCTTCGTAAGTCGCGAACATGTCCTCAGCCCCGAACCTCCCACCCGCCACCTCATCCTGAGGTGCCGCAGCGCAGCGGAGGCCTCGAAGGAGCCCTCCAGAGAGCTCCGCGATCCCTGGAAGCCTCCTTCGAGGCTGCTGCGCAGCACCTCAGGATGAGGTGGAGGGTGGGATCTTTGATCGCTCGGGATGCGGTTACAGCCGACCCAGAACCTTCGTCTGCGACTCCTGCAAGCTCTTCCAGAGCGAAACACCCTTCGACCAGGACGGCATGTCCTCGATGCGGACCGACGCCGGATCCTGCGCATCGGCTTTCGATTTCTCGAGCTCACCCCAGGCTTTGACGAAGTGGTTGACGACCGGATCACCGGTTTCGACGCTCAGGGCGGCCCGCCCCTGGTGCCGCTCCTTCGCGAGGCTCTGATACTGCACCTGCGCCGCGGCGCGCTTCTGCGCCCAGTCCAGGGACGCTTTTTCCTCCGGGCCGGCGCCGTCCAGAACGGTGATCGTCGCCTTGGCGGCCGCCGCCGCATCGGTGCCGCGGGGATTGGCGGTGCGGGACGCGCGCGCCGCGATGGACGCAACCTCGGATTTGGCCGCCTTCACCTCGGTCGCGGAGAACAGGCCACCGTGATTGGTGGCGATGGCGTAGAGCGCGCGGCGGTCGAGCGCCTGGATGCGGATGGTGCCGTGCCAATCCTGGTCGGTCGTGGCGGCATCGGCCACCTTGCCGAGCTTCTGATAGCCGGCATCCAGAAATTTTCGAGCCTCGACGGCGACCTGCGAGAAGGATTTCTTGTCCGCGTCCGCCGTCGTGGTCGACGGCGTGGTGGTCGTCCGGGTGCGCCGATCCGAGGTTGAAGGCGTGGACGTTTTCGACGTCTCAACGTGCGGGTGATAGGAGCTGCCGACGTATTTCAGGAACGCTGAAAACACGATGATTCTCCCGCGAATAATTTTTGGCTATCAGTAAGCTTAGTCCGAGATCAAGCCGAGAACTATGCTCGGCGCTGCTTGGCACATGATCAGCCAAGGGAACGATTTTCAAAAATAAGATTTTGAGGAGGCTATCTGAGAACTTGATATCATCGGGACACGACGTGGCGTCGATGTCAAGAAGAACGCCCCGCCGTCATTGCGAGCGCAGCGAAGCAACCCAGGGCGGCGCGCGATCTCCAAATGTGGCGTTTCCCTAGGTTGCTTCGCTGCGCTCGCAATGACGGCGTGCGGCTTCCTGGGACGGGAGCTCAGGCGAGAGCGGACCGGCGACCGCCCGAAAAGCGCCACGGGCGGATCCGGTCGGTGATGCAGGCCAGGGTCGCGAGGCTCAGGACCAGCCCAAGGGGAAAGCCGGTCAGGCCGGCGCCCTCGCGCAGGAGCGCGAACAGGGGCGTGGCGAGCAGGAGCGCGCGCTCGGGGCGGCGCAGGCCGCCGGCGCGGTGGGCGGTGAGCACCAGCAGCAGCGTCGCCGGAACCAGGGGCACAAGGTCGTAGACCGGCAGGTAGGGCGAGAGCAGCGGTGCGGCAGCGAGCAGGGCTGCGGCGCGCAGATCGGGCTCTACCGGCCGCGTCCAGGCACGGATGGCGAGGGCGAGCGCCAGGGCGGCGACGAGCGCTTGGAGTGCCCAGGCGGCCAGGATCGGGCCGCCGAGCAGCCGCACGGCCCCGAAGGCGCTGGCATTGAGTTCGAGCCCGGCCGCGGCCTTTTGCAGGATGATCCGGTTGGTCTCACCGAGCGTCCCCAGGAAGCCGATCCACGGGGCGGTGCCGAACAGGGCCAGCGAGGCGAGGCACAGGGCGAGCGCGGTCGCCAGGCAGGAGGCCAGGCAGGTTTTGCGGCCGGTGATCAGCAGGAGCAGCGGCGCAAGGGCGGCGAAATGCGGCTTGTAGGCGAGCAGGCCGAAGCACAGGCCGGACAGCCAGGGGCGGCGGTCGACCAGCAGCGCCCCGAGGGTCAGGAGCGAGGCCGTGAACAGTCCGTTCTGGCCGTAGGTCAGGTTGCAGAATACCAGCGGGTGGGCGAGCGCGATCCAGGCCGCGTCGCGCCGGCCGGCGGCGAACCGCATCGTCAGCGCGAAGGTGGTCAGCGACAGGACCGTCCAGAGAAAGAAGGCCGGCTGCGGCTCCAGGGTCGCGAAGGCCGCGGCGGGGATCAGGAACACCGGCGGGTAGTGCCAGGCGAACCGGCATTCCGGCCCGAACGCCGCCTTCAGGTTCTCGAGATGGACGGCCAGGTCGTAGGGCTCGCCGCCCCGCCCATCGAGGGCGGACCGGCCGGCCACCCAGATCTGGCTGAAATCGTTGCCCAGCATGTCGCCGTACCAGTTCCGGCGCGGCTCCGGCCCGGTGCCGAACACCACGGCGACGATGGCGAGCGTCAGCGGCACCAGCACCCAGGCGGCGCGCTTGGCGAAGGCGAGCAGCCGGGCGTCGCTGCCGACGAGGTCCTTGAGATCGGCCCAGAGCGCCGCGGTCCACGACACCGGCGCTGCGATCGGGATGGGCGCGGACATGGCGGCTTTCGGCGGGGTGGTCGACCGCCACTCTAAGGCGAAGGCGGTTCCGCCGTGGTTAATGACGCGGTTTGCCGAACGCCGCGGCTTGTGCGAGAGGGGCGCGGCTGCGACATTCGCGCCGTCAACGGGGGCGGCGATGACGATGCGACCGGACGAGGCCTCCCCCGCCCCGCGCGTCCTGATCTACAGCCACGACACGTTCGGGCTTGGGCACCTGCGGCGCTCGCGGGCGATCGCCAACGCCATCGTGGCGTGCAACCGCGGCGCGCGGGCGATGATCATCTCCGGCTCCCCGGTGGTCGACCGCTACGCCTTCGCGCAAGGCGTCTACACCGTACGGCTGCCATCCGTGACCAAGTTCGCCGACGGGAACTATGCCAGCCTCGACGGCACCACGCCGCTGGCCCGCACGGTGGCGCAGCGCACGGCGATCATCGCCCGGACCGATGCCAGCTTCGCCCCCGACCTGATCCTGGTCGACAAGGAACCCGCGGGTTTCCACGGCGAGCTGATGCCGGTGCTGGAAGCCGCCGCCACCCGGGGCACGCGCCTCGTGCTCGGCCTGCGCGACGTGCTCGACGACGCCGACCGCCTCGTGCCCGAATGGGAGCGCAAGGGCGCCGCCGAGATCATGGCGCGGTTCTACGACGAGATCTGGGTCTACGGCCTCAGCCGCATCCACGAGCCCCTGGCCGCCCTGCCGATGGAGCCCGAGATGGCCGCCCGGATCGCCGAGCGGCTGATCTATACCGGGTATCTGCGCCGGGAGGTGCCGGAGATGCGCGCCGGCCGTGAGGAGCCGGCCATCGCCCGGGGGCCGTTCGTGCTGGTCACGCCCGGCGGCGGCGGCGACGGCGCCGCGCTGATCGACTGGGTGATCGCCGCCTACGAGACCGATCCCGGCATCCCCCTGCCCGCCCTGATCGCCTTCGGACCGTTCCTCGACGACGCCACCCGGGACGGCTTCACGGCCCGGATCGACCGGCTCGGGCAAAAAATCGCGGCGATCACCTTCGACAGCCAGATCGAGTTCCTGATGCGCAAGGCCGCCGGGGTCGTGGCGATGGGCGGCTACAACACGTTCTGCGAGATCCTGTCCTTCGACCTGCGGGCGATCCTGGTGCCGCGCACCGAGCCGCGCCGGGAGCAGGCGATCCGGGCGCTGGCGGCCGAGCAGCTCGGCCTCGCCCGGGTGCTGCTGGAGGCCGACGGCCGCGCGCCGCAGCGCATGGCCGCGGCGCTCCGTGCCCTGCCGGACCAGAGCGTGCCGTCGCGGGTGCTGGTGCCGGGCCTGCTCGACGGGCTCGACGCGGTCGCGCGCCGGGTCCGGGCGCTGGCCGGCCCCGGGACGCTGGGCGCCCGGGCGCGGGCCTTCTCGTGACGGAGAAACGCATCGCGGTGGTGCTGAAGGGCTATCCGCGTCTCTCCGAGACCTTCATTGCCCAGGAACTGCTGGCCCTGGAGCGGCGCGGCCTGCCCCTGGAGATCTGGTCCCTGCGCCGGCCCACAGACCGCGCCCGCCACCCAATGCACGCGGCGATCCAGGCGCCCGCCGCCTACCTGCCCGAATATCTTCGCGATGCGCCCTTTCGGGTGCTGCGCGGCCTCGGTGCAGCCCTGGCGCGGCCGCGCCTGCCGGCCCTGCTCGCCCTGTTCGCCCGCGACCTTTTTCGCGATCCCTCGGCCTCGCGCCTGCGCCGGCTCGGGCAGGCGCTGGTTCTCGCCCGGGAGCTGCCGCCCGAGGTGGCCCATATCCACGTGCATTTCCTGCACACGCCGGCCAGCGTCGCCCGCTACGCCGCGCTGCTGACCGGGCGGCGCTGGAGTTTTTCCGCCCACGCCAAGGACATCTGGACAACGCCGGCCTGGGAGCTCACCGAGAAGCTCGCCGACGCGGCCTGGGGGGTGACCTGCACACGCGACGGGCTCGCCCGGCTCGAATCCCTGGCGCCGGGCCGGACGCGGCTCGCCTATCACGGCCTCGACCTCGCCCGCTTCCCCGCCGCGCCCCCACTTCGCGCGCCCCGGGACGGGACCGACCCGGCGGCGCCGCTGCGGCTCCTCTGCGTCGGCCGTCTGGTCGCCAAGAAGGGGCATGACGATTTGATCGACGCCCTCGCGGCCCTGTCCAAGAATCTGCACTGGCGCCTCGACCTGATCGGCGGCGGCGAGCTGCGCGGCGCCCTGGAAGCGCGGGTTCGCGAGCGGTTTCTCACCGAGCGCGTGACCTTTCTGGGCGCCCTGGCGCAGCCGGCTGTGGTCGCGGCGATGCGAGAGGCCGACCTGTTCGTGCTGCCGACCAAGCCCGCCCCGGGCGGCGACCGGGACGGTCTGCCCAACGTGCTGATGGAGGCCGCGAGCCAGGCGCTGCCGATCCTGGCCACCGCCTTCGCGGGCACGCCGGAATTCATCACCGACGGCGAACACGGCACCCTGGTCGCCCCCGGCGACCCCGCCGCCCTCGCGAACGCCCTGTCTCGTCTCGCTGCCGATCCGGCCCTGCGTCTGCGCCTCGGCGAGGCCGCCCGGGTCCGGCTGGTGCGCGATTTCTCGGAAGCGGCTGCGATCGACCTGATCGCGGATGCCCTGCGCCTCTCGGCGGGTCTCCCCCCGTCAGCCAAAAGCCTGGAACCGGAGCTGGCCGCGTGCGCGTCCTGATCGCGGTCACGCATCTGCTCGGCGCCGGCCATCTCACCCGCGCCGCCGCCCTGGCGCGGGCGTTTGCGGCGGCGGCCCATGACGCGCTGCTGGTCTCGGGCGGCAGGCCGGCCCCGATGGTGCGGCCGGAGGGCCTGCGCCTGGTGCAGCTGCCGCCGCTCCACGTCGCCGGCACCGACTTTGCGCGGCCGCTCGGGCCGGACGGAAGCCCGGCCGAGGCCGCCCTATTCGCGCAGCGCCGCGCCCTGCTCCTGGACGCCCTGGCGGATTTCGCCCCCGACGCGGTGATCACCGAGCTGTTCCCGTTCGGCCGCCGGGCGCTGGCCGCCGAGTTCCTGGCCCTGGTCGAGGCCGCGCGGGCGCGCCGGCCGCGCCCGCTGGTTCTGGCTTCCGTGCGCGACATCCTGGTCGCGTCGTCCAAGCCGGAGCGGATCGCGCAGGCGCATGAGCGGGTGGCGCGGCTCTACGATGCCGTGCTGGTCCACGGCGATCCGACCCTGGTGCCCCTCGACGCCTCCTGGCCCGTCGATGCCGGGACCGCCCAAAAGATCCGGTACACCGGCTATGTCGACGAGGGCACCGCCTGCCCACCGGCAACGACGCGCAAGGGCGTGCTGGTCGCGGCCGGATCCGGGCCGGCAGGACTCGGTCTGCTGCGGGCCTCCGCCGAGGCGGCCCGGCTTCAGCCGGCGCTCGGCTGGCGGATCCTGGCGGGGCACGGTGTGCCGGAGGCCGATCTGGCTGCACTCGGCCGCGGTTTGCCGGACGGCACGATCCAGCGGGCGCGTCCCGATTACCGGGCCCTGCTCGCGGGGGCGGCCCTGTCGGTGAGCCAGTGCGGCTACAACACCGCCATCGACCTCCTGGCGACGGCCACGCCCGCGGTGCTGGTCCCCTTCGAGGCCGGCGGCGAGACCGAGCAGCGGCTGCGCGCGGAGTGCCTCGCCGGACGCGGCCTCGCCCGGGTGCTGCCGGAGGCGGACCTGACCGCGGCATCACTCCTGCAAGCGGTGGCCGCCCAGCTCGGCGCAAAGCCGCCCGAGCCGCACGGGATCGATCTCGGCGGGGCGGGGCGGACGGTCAGGATCGTCGAGGATGTTTTGGTCGGTCGCAGCGCTCAGGTCTTCCCGGCGGGTCGGATGGTGCCGGATGCGGCGCTGGTCCCCTCTCCCGTGCGGGAGAGGGACAGGGTGAGGGATGCGACCTCTCCGGAAAAACCTGACCCCTCACCCCAACCCTCTCCAGCACGGGAGAGGGGGCGCGTCGCGACCGGCACGGGCCGGCCCGTGAGCCTTGCCGCCCTTGCGGATCAAAGCACCGGTCGCTCAAACGCCCCCTTCCCTCCCCCCTCTGCGGGGGAGGGTGGCCCCCGAAGGAGGTCGGGAGAGGGGAGCGCCGCTTCAGGCAAAAGTGCGCCGGGCAACACATCCTGCGCCGTCGCGCTGCCCCTCTCCCCCCCTGCTGCGCAGGGTACCCTCCCCCGCAGAGGGGGGAGGGAGAGCGCGCGTTTCGGCTTCACTGTACTCCGAAAAACCCTGGACGAAGTGGCCGCGCGCGGCCAGCGTGTGCCGTTCTGGTGGCGGGACGACGATG
>NZ_JAKSYK010000225.1:0-865 GCF_022829425.1 Methylobacterium sp. J-072
TAGAGCGTGTTATGAACCTGTTATGAGTCGTCCAGCCTGTTTGAGCATGAGACAGACGAATGCGACCATGTGAAGACCTGCCAGCGTGCTGGCATAACGCTCGTAATCTTTGACCAGGCGCCGACAGCGCGTCGCCCAGGCGAAGGATCGCTCCACCACCCAACGGCGGGGCAGCAGGACAAATCCGCGCTTGGCCTCGGGCGCTTTGACCGCCTCCAACGCGATCCCGTGCGCCTGGGCCGCGTCCGCCGCCCGCGCGCCGGTGTAGCCCTGATCGACGAAGCCGATCTCGACGCTCCCATCCGTCTCCGCCTGCACCGCGCCGGTCAGCCGATCGACCTCGCCGCGATCGTCGGCATCGGCCGGGGTGACGTGCAGCGCTACCACGTGCCCGGGCGTGTCCACCGCCAGATGCACCTTCGAACCCCGCTTGCGCTTGGCCCCATCGTAGCCCGCCCGCTCCCCGCTCTCGGGGGAGGACCGCAGCGTCCGGCTGTCCAGGATCACCGCCGACGGCTCCGGCTCGCGATCCCCTGCCATCCGTAGAACTGCCCGCAGGTCCCCGGCCACATCGGTGAAGCACTCCGCCGCCAGCCAGCGCTGCGTCTGCTGGTACACCGCCGCCCACGGTGGCAGGTCGTGCGGCATGAACCGCCACGGGGCGCCCGTCTTCACGATGAAGCGCAGACCGTTGAACACGTCCCGCAACTCGTGGTCGCGCTGCCCCGAACTTTCCCGCAGAAGCGCCAGATACGGCGCCACCAGAGCCCATTCCTCATCGGACACGTCAGACGGATAGGCAGGGCGATCAGCGCTCATGCCCCCTAACGCACAAACTCCACATCGAGTTCATAACACGCTCTAG
>NZ_JAKSYK010000226.1:0-23994 GCF_022829425.1 Methylobacterium sp. J-072
ACCGACTCGTTCCTGAACTTCTTCCGCTCCTCGGCCGTCACGCTCAAGGTCGAAGGCCTGTACGTCAACCTCGACCGCGGCACCCGCAACCAGGGTGTCCTGCTCGTCAACGCCGCCAACCTCGCCCCGGCCTATTCCAGCCCGATCGGTCGCCGCGACGACGAGTTCGCCGTCGTCCGCGCCGGCCTGAACTACAAGTTCGGCTCGTACTAGGATCCGGCCTCGGCGCGCCAGCCGCGCCGATCGCGACGGATGAAAAGGCCCGGCCGAGAGGTCGGGCTTTTTCACGTCTTGGTTGCGCGTGCTGGGCTTGGATGAAGTTTTCGCAACCTCCCCTGACAAAGCGTCACCGCACCCCCATGTCCTCTGCGGCCGTGCGGCGCGTTCGAGCCCGCGGGTACGACTCGAGGAGGAGAACTCCATGAATAGCGAAGAACGCGACGTCATCTCCGGCATCTTCCAGCGTCTGGAGCAGGCCCAGAGCCAGCCCCGCGACGCGGAGGCCGAGCGCTTCATCGCCGACAAGCTCCGCACGCAGCCCTATGCCCCCTACGCGATGGCGCAGCTGATCTACGTGCAGGAAGAGGCGATCAAGAGCCTGAACCAGCAGCTCGAGCAGGCCCGCAGCCAGGCTGCGCCGGCCCAGTCCTCGGGGGGCGGCGGGTTCCTGTCGAGCATCTTCGGCGGCGGCAGCCAGCGTCAGGAGCCGCAGCCCGGCTACGGCCAGCAGCAGCGCCCGGCCGGCCAGCCCTGGGGTGGTGGTGGCGGCGCCCCGCAGGGCTATCCCCAGCAAGGCTACCCGCAGCAGCAGCCGGGATACCCGCCGCAGCAGCAGGGTGGTCCGTGGGGCGGCCAGCCGCAGGCTCCGGCCCGGGGCGGCGGCTTCATGGCGACCGCGCTGCCGATGGCGGCCGGCGCGGCCGGCGGCATGCTGCTCGGCAGCGCCCTGTCGAACGCCTTCGCGGGCGGCCATTCGAGCCTCGGCAGCGCCGCGGCGGCGGGCCTCGGCGGCGGCGGCGAGACAGTCGTGAACAACTATTACGGCGACGGCGGCAACCAGGATCTCGGCTCCGCCCTCGACGGCGGTGGCAGCGGCAGCGGCAACGACTTCCAGGATGCCAGCTTCAGCGATCCGTCCGGCGATTTCGGCGGCGATCTCGGCGGCGGTGACGACAGCGACTGGACCTGATCGCGCCTAACCGCTCCAATCGAAGCCCGGTCGCGCTCACGCACGGCCGGGTCTTTTTTTGTGTTTTGATTGGTGCGCCGTTCGGTCCGCGCCTGTCACGCCAATGGCTTTCGACCGGCCGCCGGCCCGCGAAAGGCCTGGGCGGCGTGGCGTTCCGGCAGCCGGTCGCCGTGCCCGAACAGCTTCTGCCGGTACGACCCATCCGTGTAGGCGGTCTTGTAGAGCCCCCGGTCCTGCAGCTCCGGGATCACGATGTCGATGAAGTCGGCAAAGCTTTCCGGCACAACGATGCGGCTGAGGTTGAACCCGTCGACCTCGCCCTCTTCGATCCAGGCCTGGAGCTCGTCGGCGATCGAGACCGCGTCGCCGGCCAGCACCGCGTAGCGCCCGCCGAGTTCCAGCTCAGCCAGGAGGTCGCGCTTGGTCAGACCCCGCTTGGCCGCGGCCGCGGTGGCGGACTGGATCGCGTTGCCGGGGGCGTAGGGAATCGGGTCGTCGAGGCCGTAGCGGGCGAAGTCGATCCCCGTCGAGGCGGAGAAATGCGCCAGGCCCGCCTCCGGGTTGGCGTAGCGCCGGTAGTCGGCCCGTTTCTCCTCGGCCTCAGCCCGGCTGCGTCCGGGAATGACTGCAAGGCCGACAAAGACCTTCACGTCATCGGGCCGGCGCCCGGCCGCCACAGCCTCGGCACGGATGGCTCGGACCGCGTCCCGGGCCGCGCCCCGGTCGCGGGCGGAGATGAACACGCATTCGGCGTGGCGGCCCGCGAAGGCCCGGCCGCGGCCCGACGCGCCCGCCTGGTAGAGGACCGGGGTCCGCTGCACCGATGGCTCGGACAGGTGATAGCCCTCGACATCGAAGAACTCGCCGTGATGCGAGACCGGCCGGATATGGGCCGGATCGCTGAACACCCGCGCCGCCCGGTCGCGGCGCACGGCCGCGTCGTCCCAGCTGCCTTCCCAGAGCTTGTAGAGGACCTCGAGATACTCGTCGGCATAGTCGTAGCGCCGGTCATGGGCCGGCAGGCTGCCGCCGCTCTGGCCGCGATGGGCGCTGTCGAGATAGCCGGTGACGATGTTCCAGCCGATGCGGCCGCCGGTGAGGTGGTCGAGGGTCGAGAGCCGGCGAGCGAAGGTGTAGGGCGCCTCGGTGTGGACGTTGATCGTCACGCCGAAGCCGAGATGCTCCGTCACCGCCGCCATGGCCGGGACCAGCAGGCTCGGGTCGTTCACCGGGAGTTGCACCGCCTCCCGGGCGGTCACGTCGATGCCGCCGCCGTAGATGTCGTAGACGCCGCTGATATCGGCGATGAACAACCCGTCGAACAGCCCGCGCTCCAGGAGCTTCGCCTGATCGGTCCAGTAGCCGAGGGTGTTGTAGTCCGACGAGCGGTCGCGCGGATGCGTCCACAGGCCGTGATTGATGTGGCCGACGCAGTTCATGTTGAAGGCGTTCAGGCGGATCTGCTTTTTGGCGGCCATCAGAGCGCTCCGTGCCGGGGCGGCAGCCGGCCGTCGAGGTGGTAGGCGCCGATCCAGTGGTACTTCCACCGCACGGGATCGTGCAGCGTGTGGGTGCGGACGTTGCGCCAGTAGCGGTCCAGGGCCTCGGCCCGGTCGGTGGCGGAGGTGCCGCCGAGTTCGAGCAGCTTGTTGGCCGCGAGCAGGCCGGCCCGGTGGCTGGAAGCCCGCGCCTCGGCCACCGCCACGGAGGCCGCCGCGACGCTGTCCGCGTCGGGCTCGGCCTGCGCGGCATCGACGAAACGGCCGGCCCGCTCCAGCAGAGCGTCGGCCGCAGCCAAGCGCACCCGCACGTCGCCGAGGGCGTGAAGGGTCAGCGGATCCTCGCTGGCGCGCGCGACGCCGGAATCGATCCAAGGCCGGGCCCGATCGCGCACGAACGGCAGCGTCGCCGCGAAGGCGCCCTGCCCGATGCCGAGATCGATCCCGGCATGCAGGATCTGCGCGAATGGGCCGATGGCGGTTGGGCGGTCCATCGAGGCCTGGAACGGCACCACCCAGTCCGGCTCGACCCGGACCCGGTCGAAGACGATCGAGCCCGAGCCGGTGATCCGCTGGCCGAACCCATCCCAATCGTCCACCAGAGTCACGCCGGGGGCGTCCCGGGGAATGAACACCAGATAGGCGACCGCCCTGCCCTCTTCCTCGGCATTGACCATTGTGGGGATGCGATGGGCGAACAGTGAGCCGGTGCAGTAATATTTGCGTCCCTCCACAATCCAGCCGGAGCGATCGCGCACGAGCCGGGTGCGGCGGGTGTGGTCCCGCTGGCCGATCTCGGCGAGCGCGTTGCCGAACCGCTCGCCCGCCAGGACCCGCCCGTAGAGGTCACGCTTCTGCGCCTCGGTGCCGCCGTTCCGGAGCACTTCGAGGGCGTAGAAGTGGTTCTGCGGGATCTGGCCGATCGAGCCATCGGCCGCCGCGATGATCGCGATCACCTGCGCGACCGTGGCGGCGCTTACGCCGGGGCCACCATACTTCCGCGGCACCGTGATCGCCCAAAGGCCGGTCTCGGTGAAGCGCTCGATCTCGGCGAAGGGCAACCGGCGGTCGAGGTCGCGGGTGACGGCCTCTTCGGCCAATTCGGCGGCCAGGGCCCAGGCGGCGGCGAGGGCGGCGGCATCGTCGGCGAGCACCGGCACCGGACGGGGTGGCTCGGGCGGCCGGGTGAAGGCGGATTCGTGCGGCTGAAGCGGCATGGCCCTCAGTTCCACTGGTGCCGGGCGGGCAGCGCGCCGTTCAGGGTGTAATCCCCCAGCAGGTGGTATTTCCAGCGCACGGGATCGTGCAGGGTGTGCACCCGCGCGTCGCGCCAGAACCGCCCGAGATTGGCGCTCTCGCGCGTCGCCGAGGCGCCGGCGAGTTCCAGCAGGCGCTCGGACGCTTCGAGCGCGACCTCGGTGGTGAGGATCTTGGCCTCGGCGACGGCAACGGAGGCCTCGGCCGAACTCTGCGCGGTGACCGGGGCGGCGGCGATGCGATCCAGCGTCCGGCCGGCGCGGGCGAGGACTTCCTCGGCGGCATGCAGATCGACCTCCAGCCGCCCGACCTCGCCGAGGATGTGCGGATCCTCGGTGATGGTCTCGACGGTGAAGGGATAGGGTCGCGTCCGGGTCCGAACGAAATCCAGGGCGGCTTCGGTCGCGCCCCGGGCGATCCCGGCATCGATCGCCGCCTGCACGAGTTGCGAGACCGGGCCGAACAAAGCCGGACGCTCCGCCAGGGGCGCGAGCTCGATGGTCAGGCTGTCCTCGATCGGGGCGTCCTCGAACACCACCGTGCCGCTCGCCGTGGTGCGCTGCCCGAACCCCTGCCAGTCGTCCACGACCCGCACCCCCGGGGCGTCCCGGCGCGCCCAGACCAGCAGCGGCCGGCCGTCCGAGGCCACGGCGCGGGTCGGGATCCAGTGGGCGAAGAGGGCGCCGGTGGAATAGAAGCGTTTGCCGCTGAGGCGGTTGCCGTCCGGCCCTTCAGCGAGCCGCGTCTCTACCTGGTTGATCGCCTTGCCGTTGCGGGACGGCCCGGCATTGCCGATCCGGTGGCCAGACAGCACCGCGCCGTAAATCTGCGCCTGTTGCTCGGGGCTCGCCTCGGCCCGCACCAGCGCCAGCACGCCGAACTGGCTCTGCGGGATCTGCGCGGCCGAGCCGTCGGCGGCGGCAAGGGTCGCGAACACCTCGGCCAGCGTCGCGTGCGCGACATCGGCGCCGCCATAGGCTCGCGGCACGGTGATGCCGCCGAGGCCGCTCGCCGTGAACGCCTCGATCTCGGCCCAAGGCAGGATCCGCTCGCGGTCGCGTTCCGCGGCACCCTCGGCAAAGCGGGCAGCAACCGCCCGGGCGACTTCGAGCGCCTCCGCGTCGGTGCGGATCCGGTGCGGGCGGGCGGGGGGCAGCGGGCGCCGGTCGTCGGCACGGGGCAGATTCATGATCGGATCACCTCGAACGGATGGAGGTCCCCCGGATGCGGGACGGTCACCGGGCACGCAGGCGCCGCACCGCGAGGTCGCCCGTAAACTGCACCAGGCAGACCAGCGCGATCAGCACCGCGATCACCGCCGCCATCACGGTGGTGTCGAAGCGCTGGTAGCCGTACCGGATCGCGACATCGCCGAGGCCTCCGGCGCCGACCGCCCCGGCCATGGCGGAAGCGCCGATCATCGAGACGACCGTGATCGTGAAGCCGCCGAGGATCCCCGGCAGCGCCTCGGGCAGGAGCACGTGGAGCAGGATGTGCCGGCGCCGGCAGCCGATGGATTGGGCCGCCTCGATCAGTCCGGGATCAACCTCTCGGAGCGAAACTTCGGCGATCCGCGCGAAGAACGGCGTCGCGCTGACCGAGAGCGGGACGATCGCCGCCCAGACGCCGATGGTGGTGCCGGTCACCAGCCGGGTGAACGGGATCAGTGCCACCAGCAGGACGATGAAGGGCACCGCGCGGAAGCCGTTGACGATCGTCCCGACCACCCGGTTGGCCTTCGGCGCCGGGAAGATGCCGCCAGGCTCCGAGGTAACGAGGAACAGCGCGAGCGGGATACCGGCGAGCACCGCGATCCCGGCCGAGACGCCGACCATGACGAGGGTGTCGAGGAAAGCCTGCCAGAGGCGGTCAATCATCTGCGGCGACATACCCGATCCTCTCGATGGTTCCTCCGAGCGCGCGCAGCCGATCCTCCGCGTCCGGCCCCGCCGCATCGACGGCGACCAGCATCCGGCCGACCGCGTGGCCCTGGATCCGCTCGATGCCGGCCTGGAGCAGCCGGACCGGCGTGCCGGCGGCCGCGGCCAGGGCCGACAGGTCGGGGGCGGCCTGACCGGAGAACGTGATCGCCAGGACCGTCGCGGTTCCCGGAGCGGGGTGCGGCTGGAGGCGGGGCGCCAGATCCGCCGGCAGGCCGCGGCTCAGCGGTTCGAGGAGCGCCCGGGTGGTGGGATGTTCGGGGGCGCCGAATACTCGCCAGACCGGTCCGGTCTCGACCACCCGGCCCGTCTCCAGCACCACCACGTCGCTGCAGATCTCGCGGATCACGCTCATCTCGTGGGTGATCAGGATGATGGTGATCCCGAGCCGCCGGTTGATGTCGCGCAGCAGGTTCAGGATCGTGAGCGTCGTTTCCGGATCGAGGGCCGAGGTCGCCTCGTCGCAGAGCAGGATTTCCGGGCGGCTGACGAGGGCGCGGGCGATACCCACGCGCTGCTTCTGGCCGCCCGAGAGCCGCGACGGATAGGTGTCCGCCTTGCCTTCCAGTCCGACAAGGCGCAGCGCCTCTTCGACCCGTGCGGCGATCTCCAGCTTCGGCATGCCGGCGGCCTTGAGCGGCAGCGCCACGTTCCCGCGCACGGTCTTGGCCGAGAGCAGATTGAAATGCTGGAAGATCATGCCGACGCGCCGGCGCAGGGCCACCAGCCCATCCGTGTCGAGCGTCTCGATCGGCTCGCCATCGACCAGCACGCGGCCGGATGTCGGCTCCTCCAACCGGTTGACCGTGCGCAGCAGGCTCGACTTGCCCGCCCCCGAGCGGCCGATGATGCCGAAGATCGCGCCCGCCGGCACGTCGAGATCGACAGAATCGAGCGCCTGCACCGGGCCGGCGGCGGACAGGTAGGTCTTGGACACCGCCTCGAACCGCACGGTGCCGGCCGTCCGGGTCTCGGTCGCCGTCACCACGGCGGGCGCGGCGGCGACGCCGGGCCGGTCCCGGGCGATCCAGCGGGCCGGGGCGCGTAGGCTGTCGAAGGCGAGGCCGGCCATCAGTTCTGCCACGCCAGCAGGTAGAGCTTGTCGCTGTTGGCGAAGGATTTGTGGATCTGCCGCTTCACGGCGTCCGAATTTTGGAAGATCTGCACGAACTTGGTGATGGTCGGATCGTCCTTGCGCGCCGCCTTGGTGACGAAGCTCACGGCGAAGAGCTTGTCCTCGATGCCGGTGTAGATGAGGCCGCTTGTCGGATCGAAGGTGCCGGCGGCGACGATGAAGTGGGGATAGCCCTGGGCGAGATCGACATCGCCGGTGATGCGGGCGAGCTGGGGACCCTCGACCTCGGTGAATTTCAGCTTCTTCGGGTTCTCGGTGATGTCGTCGAGGGTGCCGAGGAAGCCGACCTTGTCCTTCAGCTTGATCAGACCGGCCCTCTGAAGCAGCAGCAGGCCGCGGCCTTGGTTCACCGGATCGTTGGCGATCGCCACCGTGCCGCCCACGGGGATCGCATCGAAGCTCTTGTGCTTCAGGGAATAGAGCCCGAGGTTCTGCAGGATCCCGAGCCCGACGATCGCGAATTTGTAGCCCTTCTGCCTCTCGGCATTCTCCATGAAGGGGCGGTGCTGGAAGAAGTTCAGGTCGATGTCGCCCGCATCCAGCGCGACGTTCGGCGTCGTCCAGTCGCTGAACTCGATGACCTTCACGTCGATGCCCCGGGCCTTGGCCTCGGCCGCGGCGACATTGACCGCATCGGCATAGGCGCCCGGCACCACGCCGACTTTGAGGGTCTCCGCCCGGGCGGCCAGCGCGCCGAGCGACAGGATGGCGGCGGCCAGGAAACTCAGGACTTTCATCGGGCGGAACTCTGGGATGGGGCGGCGCGCGGCAGCCAGGGCAGGGAATAGAGGCTCGGGTTGTGGGCGAAGGAGGCGTCGATCCGCGCCCGCACCGCCGGCGAGGTCTGGTAGATCGCGACGAACTTCGCGATCTCGGGATCGTCGGCACGGTCGGCCCGGGTCACGAACCGGATGGCGTAGATGAGGTCGCCGATGCCGGAATAGATCAGCGCCTTGCCGGCGATGTCGGCGCGGCCGGCATTGACGTAATGGGCCGGATAGCCCTGCGCGAGATCGACATCGGAGAGGGCGCGAACCAGCTGCGGCCCCTCGATCTCGACGAAGGTCAGTTTCTTCGGATTGGCGACGATATCGTCGAGGGTGGCCTTGGCGCCGATTCCGGCCTTGAGCTTGATGAGCCCTGCGGTTTCGAGGAGCGCGAGACCCCGGCCCTGGTTCACCGGATCGTTGGCCACCGCCACCTTGGCGCCGTCCGGCAGGGCGGTGAGGCTGGCATGCTGCTTAGAGTACAGGCCGATATTGGGCAGGATGCCGACGGCGACGCTCTTCAGCGGGAAGCCGGTCTCCTTGACGGCGTTGTCGAGGAAAGCCTGATGTTGGAAGTAATTCACGTCGAGATCGCCATTGGCGAGGGCGAGATTGGGCGTCGTCCAGTCGGTGAATTCGACCACCTCGACCGCGAGCCCCTGCGCCCTGGCCTCCGCCGCCGCGACCTGGACGGAATCGGCGAGCGACCCGGGGGTCACGCCGATCTTCACCCGGGCGAGGGCCGGCGCGGCGCCGAACGCGAGCAGCAGCGCGGCCGCCAGGATGCTGAACCAACGGCGCGTCCGCCCGGCCGAACGGAGTACGGCAGCGGGTGGGTGAATAGTTGAGCGGGAACCCATGATGGCTTTCGACCTCGCGGGACCCCGTCGAAGGATCGCCGCAGCCCGGAGCGGATAGGGCGGCCGTTCATCGAGCACCCCTCGCACCATATCCCCGGCTCCCGAGCCTCCCGTGCGCGACAGCTCAAGGAGAATCGGTTGGGATATGTTCGGGGCGATCGTTGCGACCGCGAGACTGTGATCTCGCATTGCAAACTAGACCAGACCCGCAGGGCCGAGCATTCCAAAGATACTCAAATCTCGATGCAAACGACCTACCACTGGCCCGATAGACAGCAATTCGATCCTCCGCGGGCGCGGTGCCAGCGATGAAACACCGCGCTCGCCACCCCCTCCGTCTATCGAGAGCCATGCACGATCGGGGTGCGCGTGAGACTATTGGGGATCGGCTCCGCAGGTCGGACGCGATCAGCGGGACGGCACGACCAGCCGGTGGCGAAACGGGGGTACGGTCGTTTTGTAGAACGGGCCAGCCGCAGCGTCATGGCGTCCAAAAGATTTGTTTCTTATCGCGGCCAGGACGGCCTGTGACGCCTACGCAAAACCCGGCTGAGCAAAGATTTTTCTTCGTATTGCGCAGCTCGTAGAAACAGTATCTCTATAAGATTGTTCTGTAAAAAGAACGTTCTCGTTGACGATGTATCGCCGAGGAGGCAAGTTCCCGCCCGTAATCAGGCCGATTTCGCACGCTTCTTGTGCCCGGCAGCCGCGAGGGACCATGATCGGCAAGCGACGCATCTTGTTCTCACGCCGGCAGGCGGCCGCCCTGTTCGGGCTTGTCCTCGCCGCCGGGCCGGCCGCGGCCGCGGAGGGGCAGCTGCGCATCGCGAAGCAGTTCGGCGTCGTCTACCTGCTGCTGAACGTGGCCGAAGACCAGAAGCTGATCGAGAAGCACGGCAAGGAAGCCGGCCTCGACATCAAGGTGGAGTACGCGCAGCTCTCCGGCGGCTCGGCCGTGAACGATGCCCTCCTGTCGGGGAGCATCGATGTCGCCGGGGCCGGCGTCGGGCCGCTGTTCACGCTGTGGGACCGCACGCGCGGTCGGCAGAGTGTGAAGGGCGTCGCGTCGCTCGGCAACTTTCCCTATTACCTCGTCTCGAACCGGCCTGAGGTGAAGACGATCGGCGACTTCACCGACAAGGACCGGATCGCGGTGCCGGCGGTCGGCGTCTCGGTTCAGTCCCGCATCCTGCAATGGGCCTCCGCCAAGCTATGGGGCGACAAGGACTTCGCCCGGCTCGACAAGATCAGCGTCGCGGTTCCGCATCCGGAGGCCTCGGCCGCCATCATCAAGGGCGGCACCGAGATCACCGGCCATTTCGGCAATCCGCCGTTCCAGGAGCAGGAGCTGGCCGGCAACCCGAACGCGCACATCGTCCTGAACTCCTACACGGTCCAGGGCGGCCCCGCCTCCTCGACGGTGCTCTACGCCACCGAGAAATTCTACCGGGACAGCCCGAAGACCTACACGGCCTTCGTGGATGCCCTCGCCGAGGCGGCCAAGTTCATCACCGACAACCCGGAGCAGGCGGCTGACATCTACATCAAGTCCAACAACAGCCGGATCGACCGCGACCTGCTGCTCAAGGTGATCCGGAACCCGGAGGTGACCTTCAAGATCGAGCCGCAGAACACGATCGGGCTCGGGCAGTTCATGCACCGGGTCGGCGCGATCCGGAACGAGCCGAAAACCCTCGACGATTACTTCTTCGCCAATCCCCGCATCGCGACGGGCAGCTGAGCGGATGACCTTGGTCGCCGAGCGCCCGGACCTCTCGACGGCGCGGGCCGGGCAGAACCCCGCCCGGATCGAGGCCGAAACACCATCGGCCGCCCTGCCGCCGCCGCTGCTGCGGGTCTCGGACCTGACCCTAGAATACCGCACGCCCGAGCGCGTCGTCCGGGCGACCCACCGGGTCGGGTTCGATGTCTACGAGGCGGACCGCTTCATCCTGCTCGGCCCCTCGGGCTGCGGCAAGTCCACCCTACTCAAGGCGATCGCCGGCTTCATCCCGCCGGTCGAGGGATCAATCACCCTCGGCGGCGAGGTCGTGCGCGGGCCGGGGCCGGACCGCATCGTCGTCTTCCAGGAATTCGATCAGTTGCCGCCGTGGAAGACCGTAGCGCAGAACGTGGCGTTCCCGCTGCGCGCCGCCGGACTCGTCAGCCGGCGCGAGGCCGAGGCCCGGGCGCGGCACTACATCGACAAGGTCGGCCTCACGCCCTTTGCCGACAGCTACCCGCACCAGCTCTCCGGCGGCATGAAGCAGCGGGTCGCCATCGCCCGGGCGCTCGCGACGCAGCCGAAGGTGCTGCTGATGGACGAGCCGTTCGCCGCCCTCGACGCCCTGACCCGGCGCAAGATGCAGGAGGAGTTGCTGATCCTCTGGGAGGAGGTGCGCTTCACCCTGCTGTTCGTCACGCATTCCATCGAGGAGGCTTTGGTGGTCGGCAACCGGGTGGCGCTGCTCTCGCCCCATCCCGGCCGGGTCCGGGGCGAGTACAATTGCCACGCGTTCGACCTGACCAGGGTCGGCAGTGACGCGTTCCAGGCGGCGGTGCAGCGCCTGCACGGCCGCCTCTTCGAGACCGACCCCGAGACCTCCGTTCCGGCGGTGCCCGCGCGATGACCCAGCACGTCCGCCCGCCGATCCGCTCGGAATACGACTTGGTGCTGCCGCCCTTCGTGGAAGCGCCGGTCGAGCGCGCGCTGCCGCTCTCCACGCGGATCTGGCAGCAGGGCTGGCTGCGCAAGGGGTTGATCCTCATCGCGCTCGCGCTCGTGTGGGAAGCACTCGCGCGCTGGCAGGACAACGATCTCCTGCTCCCCGGTTTCGGCGCCACCCTGTCGGCGCTGGTCGAGGGCCTGGGCAGCGGCGAGCTTCTGGAGCGTGCCCGGATCTCCCTCACCGTGCTGGCGGAAGGCTATTTCGGCGGGGTCGTGCTGGCCTTCGGCCTGACGACGCTCGCGGTCTCGACCCAGTTCGGCCGCGACCTGCTCTCCACCCTGACCGCGATGTTCAACCCGCTGCCGGCCATCGCGTTGCTGCCGCTGGCCTTGCTCTGGTTCGGGCTCGGTTCCGGCAGCCTGATCTTCGTGCTGGTCCACGCGGTTTTGTGGCCGCTCGCGCTCAACACCTTCGCGGGCTTCCAGGGCGTGCCCGAGACCCTGCGCATGGCCGGGCGCAATTACGGCCTGACCGGTCTGGCTTACGTCTGGCAGATCCTGATCCCGGCCGCCCTGCCGGCGATCCTGTCCGGGCTCAAGATCGGCTGGGCCTTCGCCTGGCGCACCCTGATCGCGGCCGAGCTGGTCTTCGGCGCCGCCTCCGGCCAGGGCGGGCTCGGCTGGTACATCTACCAGAACCGCAACGAGCTCTATACCGACCGGGTCTTCGCCGGCCTCTTGCTGGTCATCGCGATCGGGCTCATCGTCGAGAATGTCGTGTTCGCGACGTTCGAGCGGCTCACGGTCCGGCGTTGGGGCATGGTGCGCTGACGCCGCACGGCCTCGCTGCCTTCGACCCGGAACGCATCGCCTCCAACCCCGATCGGCCGATGACACAGGATACGCTTCGCCTCGGCGCCTTTTTCTACGCCACCGGGCACCATGTGGCTGGGTGGCGCCACCCGTCGAGCGAGGCCGATGGCGGGCTCAATCTCGAACGCTATGTCGGCTGGGCGCGCCGGGCCGAGGCGGCGAAGTTCGATCTCGTTTTTCTGGAGGACGGGACCGGCATCCGCGACAGCAACCTGCGCTCCAGCGAGCGCACCGCCCGCTCGGCCCATTTCGAGCCGGTGACGCTGCTTTCGGCGCTGGCGGCCGTCACCAGCCGGATCGGGCTGGTCGCCACGACCTCCACCAGCTTCAACGAGCCCTACAACGTCGCCCGCCGCTTCGCCTCGCTCGATCACCTGAGCGGAGGCCGCGCCGGCTGGAACCTTGTCACCTCGACCACGGATGCCGAGGCCGCCAATTTCGGCAATGATCAGATCGCCCGGCACACCGATCGCTACGAGCGCGCTGAGGAGTTCGTCGACGTCGTCCTCGGGCTGTGGAACACCTGGGACGATGGCGCTGTGATCATCGACCGCGCCAGCGGCCAGTTCTCGAAGCCGGACGGCTTCCGGCCGCTGAACCACCGCGGCAAGCATTTCGAGGTGCGCGGCCCGCTTAACATCGCGCGCACGCCCCAGGGGCAGCCGGTCCTGGTCCAGGCCGGCTCCTCAGGTCCGGGCAAGGACCTCGCCGCGCGCACGGCCGAGATCGTGTTCACCGCCAACCAGACGCTCGACGAGGCGGTCGCATTCTACGGCGACCTGAAGGAGCGGATGGCCGGCTTCGGCCGCGCCCGCGACGACCTCAAGGTGATGCCCGGGCTGTTTCCCGTTGTGGGCCGCACCGAGGCGGAGGCGCGCGCCAAGTTCGAGGAACTCCAGGATCTGATCGACCCGGTGGTCGGCTTGGCGCTCCTGGAGCGCATGGTCGGCGGCTTCGACCTGTCGGGCTACGATCCGGACGGGCCGGTGCCGGAGCTGCCGGAGGCCGAGGGCGCCAAGTCCCGGCAGCAGCTGATGTTCGACCTCGCCCGCCGGGAGGGTCTCACCCTGCGCCAGCTCTACCTGCGGATCGCCGGTGCACGGGGCCATTCGCAGATCGTCGGGACGCCCGCCCAGATCGCCGACGAGATGGAGGAGCGCTTCCGGGCGAAGGGCGCCGACGGCTTCAACATCATGCCGGCGACCCTGCCGGGGGGCCTCGACGACTTCATTGAGCTGGTGCTCCCCGAGCTGCGCCGGCGCGGACTGTTCCGCAGCGAGTACGAAGGCTGGACGCTCCGGGACCATCTGGGCTCCCGTCCGCCCGCCCGGGCTGCCTCGGCTCCGAAAGCTCCGGCCGATGCATGATCCAGATCCAGGTCTTTTGCCGAGCCGTTCGAGCCGGCGAAGACTTGGGACGCGGCTGATGAGATCTGGGGAACACCATCCTCCAGTGCGGCCTGATAAAAGTGTTCGTTTCGTTTGACTGCCGGTGCCGACATCGACACCATTGAGGCTCCGCACGACACCAGTCTCGCGGGTGCGAGATCATCGTGGGCGGGTCGCAGCAGACCTGTCCTTCGCGTGGGGTCTTGCGAGTCGAGGCGTCGGCCTCGCCGCAATCGGAACGGAGCGCAGCGAAGATTTGTCCATGCCCCTGAGCGACGACATCCCGGATCACGAGTTGGCTCTTGCCATCGATCGGCACTCATCGTGCGCGGAAAGCCGGATGCGGAGCTACATCGTCGCCTCCGCACTCCTGATTTGCCTGATCGGATGGGTCCTGCACTGATGGCGGCCGTCTTCGAATGCGGGGTCCCCGCCTACGGCCCCCCGAGCGGGTGTAGACCAGGCACATTCTTCATCCCGCGGGTCGGACACTGCTGGGCGCGCTGCCGGACCCCCCTGCGATGAGCGATACCGCCCCGAAACAGACGCCGGCGCGGCGGCGCTTCCTTGCCCAGGGGGCGGCTGCCGCGGCGGGCATTCTGACCGGAAGCGGTACGCCCGAGCGCGGCCGGGCCGACGAAGCGGCACCGCCCGCCATCCCCGACTGGACGAAGACCCCAGGCGCCGATGTCGGCAGCCAGACCTACGGACAGCCCTCGCGGTTCGAGAGCGGGCTCATCCGCAACGTGCCGAAGGGCCTCAAGCAATACATCTCGGCCTCGAGCCGAACGCCACTGCAGGATCTCGATGGCATCCTCACGCCGAACGGGCTGTTCTACGAGCGCCACCACGGCGGCATCCCCGACATCGACCCCGCCCGGCACCGGCTGCTGGTCCACGGGCTGGTGGAGACGCCCCTGGTCTTGACCCTGGACGACATCCGCCGCTTCCCGTCGGAATCGCATATCCACTTCCTGGAATGTTCGGGCAATCCAGGCTTCGAGGCGATCAGGGCCGGCCGGACCGCCTCGGATCTGGTCGGCCTCGTGAGCTGCGCCGAATGGACCGGCGTCCGCCTCGCCACGGTTCTGCGGGAGGCTGGCCTGAAGCCCGACGCCCGCTGGGTCGTGGCCGAGGGCGCCGACGCCGCCGCCATGACCCGCAGTATCCCGATCGAGAAATGCCTCGACGACGCGCTGCTGGTCTACAGCCAGAACGGCGAGCGGCTGCGCCCGCAGCAGGGCTATCCCCTGCGGGTGCTCCTGCCCGGGTTCGAAGGCAACATGAGCGTGAAGTGGTTGCGGCGGCTGAACGTGACCGCCGAGCCGGCCTTCTCCCGCGAAGAGACGGCGAAGTATACCGACTTGATGCCGGACGGGACGGCGCGGCAATTCACCTTCGTCATGGAGGCGAAGTCGGTCATCACGCGGCCCTCCGGCACGCAGCGGATCACCCCGGGCTTCCATGAGATCACGGGTCTCGCCTGGACCGGCCGCGGCAAGATCCGCGGCGTGCAGGTCTCGGTCGATTCCGGAAGGACCTGGCAGGACGCCGCCCTGCAGGAGCCGGTCCTGACCCGGGCGCTGACCCGGTTCCGCCTCCCCTGGACCTGGGACGGGCAGCCGACCACCATCGCCAGCCGGGCGATCGACGAGACCGGCTATGTCCAGCCGAGCTTCGAGGACCTGACGTCGGTCCGCGGGCTCAACTCGTTCTACCACAACAACGCCGTCGTGCCCTGGCGTATCGCGGCGAGCGGCGAGGTCGCCAATGGCTACGCTTAAGGCGCGGGCCCTCGCCGGGGCCGCGTTCCTGTTCGGGATCGCTGGGGCGGCCGATGCAGCCGAGCGCTTCGGGATCGGCCGGTTGGCGACCGAGGCGGAGATCGCCGCCTGGAACATCGACATCGACCGCGACGGCCGAAAACTGCCGCCGGGCAGCGGCAGCGTCGCCCAAGGGCGAGCGGTGTTCGAGGCGCAGTGCGCGTCCTGCCACGGGACCCGCGGCGAAGGCGGAACCGGGGAGAAGCTGGTCGGCGGCCAGGGCACGCTGGCCTCGGCCAAGCCGATCAAGACTGTGGGCAGCTTCTGGCCGTACGCGCCGACGCTGTTCGACTACATCCGGCGGGCGATGCCGCTGAACGCGCCGCAATCGCTCGGCGATGCCGAGGTTTATGCGGTCTCGGCCTATATCCTCCACCTGAACGGCCTGGTTTCGGACGGAGCGACCCTCGACGCGAAATCCCTGGCGGCCAACCGCATGCCGAACCGCGACGGCTTCGTCTCGGATCCGCGGCCGGACGTGAAGCCCTGACCGAGCCGAGAGGTTTTCGGCGACGCCCATCAGCGACATGTTTTCCGTCGGCGCTGCCGGGCTCCTGTGCCTGAAAAAGTGCGGCACTCAGCTTCGCGGCGGCGTCCAGACCGCATCGCGGACCCGGATGGCGCGCGGGATGAGCCCGAGCCGGTAAAACCGGTCGGCGGTTGTCTGCTGGCTGGACAGGATCGCGTCGGAGAGCGGGCGCACGCCGAACTGCGTGCGGTCGGCCGCGACCTTCTGGATGGCGTAGGGAATGCCGGTCACGTCCGCGAGAGCCTGCGCCACCTGATCGCGATGGACGTCCGCCCAATCCGCCGCTTCCGACAGCCCCGCCAGCGCGCTCGTCACGACGCCCGGATGCGCCTCGGCGAATGTCTTGTTGGCCAAGAAATACGCCGAAACGTCGTGAACCTGCCCAGAGGTGGCGAGGATCCGCGTGTCGTTGCGTGCCTGCGCCAGGGCGAGATAGGGATCCCAGATCGCCCAAGCCTCGACGCTGTTGTTGGCGAAGGCCGAGCCGGCATCGGCGGGCAGGAGATAGGCAGGCTTGATGTCGGAGAAGGCCAGGCCGGCCTTCTCCAGGGCGGCCACGAGCAGGTTGTGCGCGCTGGTTCCGCGGCCGACCGCAACCGTGCGGCCCTTGAGATCTGCGACCGTGTGAAACGGTGACTCCGCCTTCACGACGATCCCCTCGCCATCGCCGGAGGGGGCCGAGGCGCTGACATAGACGAGGTTGCCACCGGCGGCCTGCGAGAAGATCGGCGGCGCATCACCGGTATAGCCGAAATCGATGCCGCCGGCATTGAGGGCTTCGAGCAGGGGCGGACCGGCCTGGAACTCGACCCAGCGCACCTTGGTCCCCGCAGGGGCCAGCCGCTTCTCAATGGTGCCCTGCTGGCGCGCGACCACGATCAGGCCGACCTTCTGGTAGCCGATCCGGAATTCTTTCGGCGCGGCCTGCTCGGCGGTCGCCCCAGCCATGGTCGTCAGCCCCGCCGCCAGGGCGAGAGCAAGGGTCGAGAACCGGCGTCTGGTGGTCGTCACGCGTCGATCTCCTTCGCGGTTCGGCTCTGCACGAAGCGGCCGCTGACGTTCTGCGGCAGGCGCAGCAGGTTGAGGATCGGGCAGGCCTTCTCGACCCGCACTTGAAGCGCCTCGATCACGGCCGGGTCGGCCGGCGAGTCGATCTGCACCGTGTAGGCGAGGTCCTGCGGGTGCACGGGGATATCCTCGAAGCCGTCCGCGCCGGCGCGCGGATCGAATGTCCCGGTCACCTCGACCTCCAGGGACGTGATCGGCACCTCCTGCAAGGCCGCCTGGATCAGGATCGTGTGGGCGAGGCACGAGCCGAGGACGCCGAGTTGGAGTTCCGGCGAGCCGGGCCCGAGATCGAACCCGGCGAAATCGGGGGCGCTGTCGGAGACGATCGCGTGCCGGCGGATGCCGATCCGCCGCACACCGCTGCCGCCCTCGACCGTAGCCCGCGCCGTCAGGGGCACCGGCCCGGCCTCGCCCCGGCGGATCCGCGCGTCGCGGGCCGCCAGCGCGCGCCGCTTCTCGTCGAGATACGTGTCGATGTCGGCCATGGATTCTGCCGTTTCGTGATCGCGTGTCGAGGCCTCGGCTCGGGGCGTCGCGAGTCTAGGTTCGAGACGGCGAAAAAGGCTTCCGTTGATCCGGCGCCGGCAAGGATGTCGTTCTGCCGATGAGCGAGGCCGGAATACGGACATCTACGCCGATGCGGGACCATCGCCGGATCGCGGCGGCAGTCGGGCCCAGCAGAACCGCCGAATCGCAGCCTCGCAGGGGTGATCCAGACGCCAACGGCAGACCGTCACGGACGCGAACGATCGCGCGGGACCGAGGCGAGGCGTCCGGAGCACCTGTGCGGGCACGCGACTGAAGGATTGTTTCCGAGATCAAAACTACGCGTCGGCCCTCGCGGAGGCTGAAGGATCACGTTTCCAAACTCAACCCGCGTCGAGGGCATGAATTTTCAAGATCCGCCGAAAATCGATCATCTCGTTTTATTGACCTGACCACCGGCTGGAGGAACGATGAACTGCGCGATCCGAGCACTCTGCCGCGTCCCGATCGATCAGGAGTCGTCCCGTGCCGAGCCAGGACCTGACCCATGCGAAGCCCGAGACGCTCGCCCTCCACGCCGGCTGGCGGGCCGATCCGTCGAGCGGTTCCGTGGCGGTGCCGATCCACCAGACGACCTCCTACCAGTTCCGCGACACCGACCACGCCGAGAACCTGTTCGCCCTGAAGGAGCTCGGCAACATTTACACGCGAGTCGGCAACCCGACCGTGGACGTGCTGGAGCAGCGCCTCGCGGCCCTGGAAGGCGGCGCGGCGGCGCTCGCCCTCGCCTCCGGCCAGGCAGCCTCCGCTCTCGCCGTGCAGAACCTCGCCCGCGCCGGGGACAACATCGTCTCCTCGACCGACCTCTACGGCGGCACCTGGAACCTGTTCGCCAACACCCTCTCCGAGCAGGGGATCGAGGTCCGGTTCGTCGATCCGGCCGATCCGCAGGCCTTCGCCCGCGCCACCGACGAGCGGACGCGGGCCTACTACGCCGAGACCCTGCCGAACCCGAAGCTGGCGGTCTTCCCAATCCGCGAGGTGGCGGAGATCGGCCGGCCGCTCGGCATCCCGCTTATCATCGACAACACCGCCGCGCCGCTGCTGGCGCGGCCGTTCGATCACGGTGCGGCCATCGTGGTCTACTCGACCACCAAGTACATCGCCGGCCACGGCATCGCCATCGGTGGGGCGATCATCGACGGCGGCACTTTCGACTGGGCGGCCCACCCGGTGCGTCAGCCCACTCTCAACACGCCCGATGCGAGCTATCACGGCGCGATCTGGACGGAGGCGGCAAAGCCGATCGGACCGGTCGCCTACGTCCTGCGCGCCCGGGTCCGGCTGCTGCGCGATCTCGGCCCCGCAGTTTCGCCGCTCAACGCCTTCCTGACGCTCCAGGGGCTGGAGACGCTGCCGCTCCGGATCGAGCGCCACAGCCGGAACGCGCAGACGATCGCGGCTTGGCTGAAGGACCGGCCAGAGGTGGTGCGGGTGATCCACCCGTCGCTCCAGACGGGCGCCGCGCGCGCCCGGGCCGACGCGGTGCTCACCGGCGGCTATGGCGGCCTCGTCGGATTCGAGCTGGCGGCGGGGCGTGCGGCCGGGCGGCGCTTCATCGATGCCCTGCGGCTGTTCTACCATGTGGCCAATATCGGCGACGCGCGCAGCCTTGCGATCCATCCGGCCAGCACGACGCATTCCCAGCTCGGCCCCGAAGCGCTCAAGGCCACAGGGGTCTCGAACGGCTATGTGCGCCTCTCGGTCGGCCTGGAGCATATCGACGACCTGCTGGCCGATCTCGACCAGGCCTTGGCGGCAGCCGGCACCGTCGCGCAGGCGGCCTGACCATGACCCGGCTCCTCGCCCGCTTCGCCCGCCTCCTCCCGGGGGCCGCTCTGCCCGCCGGACAGCAGCCTGCGGCTCAGAGGCCGCCGCTCTCATTCCCGATGCTGGATGGCGGCGTTCTCACCTACGCCGACCTCGCGGCGCATCTCGTGGACCTGCCCACGCACCTCCGCGAGCGTTCGCCCCATGCCTGAACCGACCGAGCGCGAGCAGATCCGCGAGGCGGTGCTGGCCGCCAATGCGTGCTACGCCGCGGCCTTCGACAAGGGCGACCTCGCCCTCCCACCCGCCCGGCGCTTCGCCATCCTTACCTGCATGGATGCACGGCTCGACCCGGCGAAATATGCCGGCCTCGCGGAGGGCGATGCCCACGTGATCCGCAACGCGGGCGGCCGGGCCAGCGACGACGAGATCCGCTCGCTGGTGATCTCGCACAAGCTCCTCGGCACGGCGACGTGGTTCGTGGTCCACCATACCAATTGCGGCATGGAGCTGTTCACGGATGCGGTGATCGGCGAGCTGCTCGAAGACAACCTGGAGACCGCCCAGTTCGACGGGACGACGTGGTCGAACCCGCGTCATGGCGGCGGCTCGGCAGCGGGGCGCAGCATCGACTGGCTGACGATCCCCGACCGGTACGGCAGCGTCGCGTCCGACGTGCGCCGGATACGCGCCCACCCGCTCGTGCCGGGCCACATCCCGATCTACGGCTTCCTGTACCATGTCGCGACGGGGCGCCTGGAGGAGATCCAGGCGGCGAGCGAAGCCGGTCGTCCGACAGCCGCGTCATCGGCCGCTTAATCGCCATCGCCGGCACCGCGTCGGACTCGCTCGGCGGGGATCACGGTTCGGGATCGATCCTCGCCGAAGCCTCTACTGCCCCTTATCTCGGCTGGACTGCGGTATTGGCGTGGCGGGGGTGCCAATATTGCCGTCCGGGCTTGAGCTTTCCTGAGTCGCCAGGGCCGGCGCAGCCCCCGAATGTTCCCAATGGGCGAAGGCGACGCTCGCCAGGATGAGTGTGATCGCGGTTGGGAACAGGAAACGAGACATGGGCCGGCAACCGAGGCCGTTGGCCTCGGTTCCGACGGTGCGGCTATCGCGCAGGTGCGGTGGTGCTGGTGCCAGCACCCACGCCGGGTCGCGCCGTGCCGGTGCCCGGTACGGTCGCGGCGCCGGCCGCGCCCGTGGTGGAGCCGGTGGTCGAACCCGTCGCGCTCTCATTCATCTTCTGGCTGTCGCTCTTCACAGAACCCGGATTGTTCATGTTGCCGGTCGCGCTGCCGCCGCCGGCTGGCTGCTGGGCGTAGGCGGTTCCGGTCAGGGCGATGGCGAGAGCGGCTGCGAGGCCGTAAGTCTTCATGCGCATGTGCGTTTCCTCAAATCGGCCCGTCTTCGGGCTCCTGAGGGCAACGCGGCTGAGGGCGGTCCGTTCGTCGCGGATGTGGTGATGTTCGCGGCAGGTCCGATCACCGGCGCGGCGGATCGGTCCACACGCGCGTTCCCAGCGCCGAGGATCGCGTCACATCCTCGATGGTCCAGTTCGGCCGGGTCGATACCGCGCCGGCCGAGGCCTCCTCGACCCGCGGCGTGATCGATCCGGTGGTCATCGGATCTGCCCAATCCGACACGTATCCGGCGACCTGTGGAAGGGGCTCGGGCAGGTTGCGCTCGTAGCCCACGACGATGGCGGTCAATCCGGCGCCGACTAGGACGAGGGCCAATCCGTCGGCGATGATGCGGCCCAGTCTCGGCATGACACCCACGCGTGTTGAGGAGCCTCCGGGCTACGAGTGTAGGGTTAACGAACCGTGGCCCACCCGAAGGCCGCGCGGCTTGCGGCGCAACGATCCGTGCCGCCGGGCGCTTACCGCCCGCGACACGCGCCGATCGGAGCCGACAGCCATGGAAGCCAGCGACCTGAAACAGCACCCGCCTTTCCGGGTGGTCACCTTCCGCGACGACCACGAGGTCATTTCGGAGGAAGTCGAGACCGAGGTCGCCGCCCGGACCCGCTTCGCTTCGGCCATCGACCTGTGCCAATCGCGGGACGCGGCGCATGCCCACCGGGTCGAACTCCACTCCGGCGGCGAGACGATCGAAACCTGGCCGCAATCCGGCGCGTAGCCGGCGCAGTACCGCGAAGGATCCGTCATGCACGACCTGCTGCCGAAGGCCGCGACCCTGGGGGCGGCCCTCATCGCGCGCAACGAGACCTTGGCGGTCTCGGAATCGTCGTCCGGCGGCCTTGTCGCGGCGGCGCTCCTGTCGGTCCCCGGCGCCAGCGCATATGTCCTCGGGGGCGCCGTGGTCTACACGGCGGCGGCCAGGGCCACCCTCCTCGGCATCGACGAAGCCGCGATGACCGGCCTGCGCTCGGCCTCCGAGGGCTATGCGCAGCTCCTCGCCCGAACCGTCCGGGCGCGGCACGACGCAACCTGGGGTCTCGCGGAAACCGGCGCCGCCGGCCCGAGCGGCAATCGCTACGGCGATGCGGCGGGGCATACCTGCTTGGCCGTGAGCGGGCCCGTCGAACTGTTCCTCACCCTCGAGACCGGCAGCGCGGACCGCGTCGCGAACATGCGGGCCTTCGCCGGAGGTCTGCTCGACCTGCTGGGCGAAGCCTTGGCCGACAGGCGCTGATCGAGAAGGGGACGTCCGGCCTCCGGAACGGGAGTCTCGACACGACGTTTCGACCAGTCGAGCCGCCAGCCCTTCAGGAGATCTGCGTGCCCCAGAGACACCCGCTGCGCCTGTGGGTCGTGCGCCATGGCGAGAGTTCCGGCAACGTCGCCCGCGACGCCGCCCATGCCGCGGGTGCCGCGCGCATCGACATCCCGGAACGGGACGTCGACGTGCCGCTCAGCACGCTCGGCCACCGGCAGGCGGAGGCGCTCGGCCGCTGGTTCGCCAGCCTGCCCGACGACGAACGTCCGGACCTCATCCTGGCCTCGCCCTATCGGCGCGCGGTCGAGACCGCCGAGGCGATCCGCGGGGCGGGCGGCCTCGCCTCCGGCACGCCGCGGCTGCTGGTCGACGAGCGCTTGCGTGAGAAGGAGTTCGGCATCCTCGACCGGCTGACCCGGGTGGGGATCGAGCAAATCCATCCCGAACAGGCCGAGCTGCGCAGCGACCTCGGCAAGTTCTACCATCGTCCACCGGGCGGCGAGAGCTGGTGCGACGTGATCCTGCGCCTGCGCAGTGCCCTCGACACGATCGGCCTGCACCATGACGGCCGCCGGATCCTCCTCGTCGCCCATCAGGTCGTGGTGCTGTGCCTGCGCTACCTGCTGGAGGAGATGACCGAGGCCGAGATCCTGGCCGTCGATGCCGAAGGCGACGTGCTCAATTGCGGCGTGACGGAATATGCGTTCTCGGCCTCGGCCGCCCCCGGCGGCGGGTTCACGTTGGTCCGCTACAACTTCGTCGCACCCCTTGAGGCCGAGGGCGCCCCCGTTACCTCCGAACCAGACGCCGACGCGGCCGCGACCTGATCCGGCGCGCAGGCGGCGCGTGGCGAGCGGGGAATCCATGAGCACCGTCACGCCGATTACCGAAAACGTCCTGCGGAGCATGGCTCCGCCCGAGCCGGACGGCGACAGCAAGGATGGCCGGGGCCGCGTCCTCATCGTGGCCGGGTGTACGAGCCTGCCGGGCGCCGTCCTGTTGGCGGCCCATGCCGCGCTCCGGGCCGGCGCCGGCAAGCTGCAGCTCGCAGTCTGCCGCGATCTGGCGATCCCGATCGGGATCGCCGTGCCGGAAGCGCTGGTCGTCGGCCTGTCGCAGACCGCGGATGGCGGCATCGCCCAAACCTGCGCCGACGACCTCGCGAAACGGGCGGAGCGCGTCGATGCGGTGCTGGTCGGCCCCGGCATGTCCGAGGATGCCGATTCCGAGGGGGTGACCGGCGCCCTGGTCCGCGGGGCCGGCAAGGCCGGCCTCGTCCTCGATGCCGGGGCCCTTGCCGCCCTGCGCGCCGATCCGGATCTGACGCGGCGCCTGTCCAAGCCGGCGATCATCACCCCGCATGCCGGCGAGATGGCGCAGCTCTTGGGCGAGGAACGCGAAGCGATCGAGGCGGATCCCCTTGCGGCGGCGCGGCGGGCGACCGAGCGGTTCGGCACGGTCACGGTGATGAAGGGTGGATCGACCCATGTCGTCTCGCCGGACGGCCGCGCCTGGTGCTACGAGGTCGGCCATGTCGGGTTGGCGACTTCGGGCTCCGGCGACACGCTCGCGGGTCTCGTTGTCGGCCTGCTGGCCCGCGGCGCCGAGCCGGAAGCGGCCGCCCTGTGGAGCGTCTACACCCACGGAGAGGCCGGCCGCCGCCTGGCGCGCCGCTACGGCGGTATCGGCTTCCTGGCCCGCGAGATCCCAGGCGAGGTGCCGTTCATTCTGGCGGAAGTGCTGATGTAGCGGGTGTTGGATGCGGCAATCGTCCTGTGCCGTCATTGCGAGCCCAGCGAAGCAACCCAGTGCAGCGCGCGCTCAATGCCTGTTTGACCGGTCATTCTCATCCTCAACCTCATCCTTGTAACTCTGGTTTGACCGCCCGTGGTAGAGCGGTCAGGGCGGAGACGGAGGGGACACCGGCTCATCCCAGGGCGTTAGAGCCCGGACCTCAGCACGGTCGCCCCTCCGTTCAGCCATCGACCTCGAACAGT